>JASMER010000035.1 GCA_030752195.1 Gammaproteobacteria bacterium | reverse complement strand
GAACCCGTCAGTATCGAAATCAGCGACAGACAGGAAATAATCCAGCGATTCAGCATGACCTATCAGGTTGCCGCTCATCTGGCGCGTACCAAATTCGCCAGCCTGCGCCTCAAGGTTCAGTTCAAATGGTTCAGAAGCGGACCGCGTGTTCAAATTGATGACACCACCGGCATCAGCCCCGTACGCCAGTCCCTGAGGGCCCCTCAGTATTTCAACGCGGCCAATTCCGCTGCTTACCAAGTTAGAGAAGTCAGTGGCAACTTGGGGAGCACTCGGGTCTTGTAGTCGCATGCCGTCGAGATAAGTCAAAGTGCGAAACCCTTCTTCCCCTCGGATGCGCAGAGTAGTGGCATTACCTAAACCACCATTGCTGCTGGCCGCAACTGCCGGCATTTGCCGGATCACATCAGCGAGTGCGAGCGTACCGCGAGCGTCAATTCCTTCGAAATCCAGTACGGAAACAGAAGTTCCTAGCTGGCGCGCCGGGATGGGTATTCGGTTAGAAGTTACAATGATTTCATCGATTGCCACTTGCGCCTGAAGCTCAGCAGGTTGAGTCAAAAGCAGCGCGACAAGAATAATTACTGAAAAACTGCGCTTAATGTACACTGGCAAAACTATTCCCCATACAGATTTTGTGACGCTGACTCGTATCAAAGCGCCAAACAAGAACTGATGAGGGAGAGACAAACGTGGACGCGGAGCCAAACGCTCCGAGTGGCCACCGACGCGCCCTCCGCTACATCGTGGAATGCGCTCACGGCAGAGCTATCGGATAGCTGCCGGGCGCAATTGTGATCTGGCTGGTATCGGACTCGTTCCGAAGCTCTGGGCTCAGGACTTACCGTTGCGGGGGCAGCGTCGGATTCGCACCGACTTCCCAATTAAGTGACGCCGCGCTCAACATCGCGTCAGCAGCACACCAGATACAATCGGGGCGGAGTATGACTGGCTACCTCCGGCTTGTAAAGCAACAAGCCGCAATCGGTGAGGTGTTCAGACCGTATAATCTGCAAAGGTCATGCCCCTGACGTCACGCCACCTCTCTCTGCGCACGGCCTGGTTGAGCGCCCGACACTCGTGACGCATGCCCCGCTGCCGATCACTGTATCAGCACAACTGTCCATCGACTGACTTTCGTAAATTACTCGCAGTTCCCTTGAAGCCATCTCGCCAGTTCTGAATACAGTATTTTCACGGTTTCCGCCGGCAGATGGTTGTGCTCCTCGAAAGTTCTGTCTCATTCTGTAAAAATACCAGTCAGACGAGGGGCATTACGTGAGGGAGGAATTGACTGTGAGTGCGAGATTGGTGATTCTGAGCGGCTTGGTTATAGCTGCTCTCGCGGCCTGTGGATCGCCTGAGGAAGCCACACCAGAGCTGACTGAGAGGGCGGAGATTACCGAGTTGCATGGAGCAAGCACCGCAACGGGGATTGATGATCCATACCTCTGGCTGGAAGAAGTCAGCGGCACCGAAGCCGTTGCTTGGGCAGCTGCGCAAAACGCGCTCTCCGTTCCACGGCTGCAGGGTGATACCAGATTCGAATCAGTGCGTGACGAGATACGAAGTCTGCTTACATCAGGCGATCGTATCCCCACACCTAATCTTATTGACGGTCAGGTCTACAATTTTTGGCAGGACGACAGCCATATCCGCGGCCTGCTGCGACGCACCAGTCTCGCAAGCTATGTCAGCGACGATCCTCAGTGGGAAACCGTTATTGATATCGATTCGCTCGCCACAGTGGAAAACGCCAACTGGGTTTACAAGGGACGAAGCTGCCTTCCCAATAACCCAAGTCGCTGCTTGTTACGCCTGAGTGATGGCGGTAAAGACGCAGTTGTCCTGAGGGAGTTCGATCTTGACGAGAAAAATTTCGTCGATGGCGGATTTACCGTCGCTGAGTCTAAGAGCAATGTCGACTGGCTCGATGCTGACACACTGCTCATCGGCACCGATTTTGGCGAAGACTCACTAACTAGTTCCGGCTATGCAAGAACCCTTAGAGTCTGGCGCCGAGGAACCAACTTAAACGATGCGGAGCAGATCATTGAGGTTGATTCGCAAGATATGAGCGTTGGCGTGAATACCATCGAGGACGGGGGATCACTTTACAGTTTTGTCACCCGTCGGCCGGATTTCTTCACCGAGCAAAACTGGCTGATTACGCCTCAGCAAACTCTGGCGGAAATTCCCTTCCCCATCGATGCAAACCTGCAAGGCGTATTTGGCGACAAACTGATCGCGCTGATGCGCAGCGACTGGTCACCAAACGGCCGCACCTACCCCGCTGGCAGCCTGATTGCCATGGATCTTGCAGACAGCGTCAACAGCGGCAGCGCGACAGGCGTCAACATATTGTTGAACCCTCTCGCCGAGGCGCAGCTTGACGCCATTACGTCGGTGGCCATTACCCGAGGCTCAATCTATGTCGCCGCTCTGAAAGATGTGTCCGGCACACTCATGAGAATAAGACCATCAGCGGACGGCAACTGGGAAAAAACCGGCATTCAGCTGCCTGAGAATGGCGCAATCCGGCTCGTGAGCGCAGACCCTTTCAGTGACACCCTGATGGTGAATTACCAAAGCTTCCTGACCCCTTCCACGCTATACCTCATCCGTGGTGATGAACCTCCCCTCGCGGCCAAGGCTTTGTCACCACAATTCGATGCCGCACCTTTTGTCGTCGAGCAGCACTTTGCCGAGAGCGCAGATGGGACCGCGATTCCTTACTACCTTGTGCGCAACCGCAACACTCCGATGACCGGCACGACGCCAACACGACTTACGGCCTATGGGGGCTTTGAGCTGTCCCGGACACCCGCCTACATGTCTGCCCAAAGCCAGGCCTGGCTGACTAGGGGCGGCGCCTATGTACTGGCGAATATCCGCGGTGGTGGCGAATATGGTCCTCAATGGCATCAGAGCGCACTGCTTGAAAATCGACAGCGCGTGTTCGACGACTTCATCTCTGTGGCTGAAGACCTGATTGCAAAAAACCTGACAAGCCCGGACCATCTCGGCATCAGTGGTGGCAGTAATGGTGGACTGCTGGTGACAGCAACCATGGTACAGCGGCCAGATTTATTTAATGCGGTCATCAGCTCAGTGCCCTTGATTGATATGCTGCGATACCATCTGTTGCTGGCGGGTGCGAGCTGGACCGCGGAATACGGCAACCCCGACATACCGGAACACCACGCTTTTATCTCTGAATATTCGCCCTACCAGAACGTGCGAGCTGGCGTTGACTACCCCGAGATATTTTTATGGACAAATCCTAAAGATGATCGGGTACATCCAGGGCACGCGCGCAAAATGGCTGCGCGAATGCAGGAACAGGGGCATGAGCTAATCTACTTCGAAAATGCCGAGGGTGGTCACGGCGGCGGCGCCAATCTGAGACAACTGGCAGTGACTCAGGCCATGGAAGTAGTTTACCTGCTGCAGCAGCTGAGCGACTAAGTCACCGGTGTAACGTTCAGTCATACAAGGCTCTGAGCAGCCGAGGAATCCAGCATGACTGTCCGGCCTTGGCTCGTTGTACCCCTGATTCACCTATCTTGGTGTTGGCGCGAACAGCCTCTGTCTCGCAGACTCGAGCTGAACACAGTCGGGATAGGGCTGCCAGAGACCGAGTGTCACGATGCTGCGCTCGCGCTTTTCGAACGATATTTTTAAAAAAAGTAAATCATGAAACAAGTCTGACGAGGCAAGCCTTATGATCTTCTATTTAGCACCCAGAACCGTCGCTGTCGCTTCTCACATCACGCTGGAAGAGGTCGGGGCAGACTATGAAACTCGGGTATTAGATTTTTCGACCGGTGAGCAGAGGAGCGACACTTATCTCGGCATTAATCCTAAAGGGCGCGTGCCGGCCCTGGTCACAGAAAAAGGTGCAATCACCGAAACGCCAGCTATTCTGCTCTATCTTGCACAACGTTATCCTGAAGCAGACCTGGCGCCGTGGAAAGATGCTTTCCAACTGGCCAAGCTTCAAGAATTCAACGCGTATCTGTGTGCAACTGTCCACGTTGCCCACGCACACCGAGTCAGAGGCGAGAGATGGGCCGATGGTGAAAACGCCCTAGAGGCGATGCAGCGAAAAGTTCCGCACACCATGCGGGCGTGTTTTCAATTGATCGCTGACGACTTCTTTCAGGGTCCCTGGGTGATGGGGCAGTCCTACTCCCTCGCTGACCCCTATTTGTTCACCATCAGCAACTGGCTCGAAGGCGATGGGGTAGACATCAGGGATTTTCCCAACATCGCCGATCACAATCGCAAAATGCGTGAGCGAGCAGCGGTGACAAAAATCCTGCCTTTCCATGATATCTGAGCAACGTCGGAAGCTTTCACACAGCACGTGAAGCGCTTTATCCTGATTCGGCCGTGTCGGTTGGGGAGAATTTGCAATCAGTCGGCAGAGTTGGCACTCTGATGGTCTGACATTCTCATCATAAGTCCAAGGCGCGCGAGTCACGCCGGACAGGAACCCCAAAAAAGGTCCAGATATGTCTCTTCGCTGCTTCAATATCTTGGTTTTTTCGTTTTTTTTCTCGACGCTAACCCAAGCCCAGACCACCGACTTCAGTCTCATTGGAACCTATGAATTTCCGACCACCACGGCGAGCGCCGAGGCACAGGAGGCCTTTCTTGCCGGAGTTGGCTACCTGCATAGCTTTGGTATGACACAGGCTCAGGAAGCTTTTCGCGAGGCCCAACAGCATGACCCGGACTTCGTAATGGCATACTGGGGCGAAGCGTTTACCTACCAGCACCCCTTTTTCGGCGCCTTGAGCGAGGGCCCGGGCCAGGCGCTGATGAAACTGGCTCCGACCCCTGCGCTTCGTTCAGCCAAAGCTCAGAACGACAAAGAGAAAGGGTTCCTGCAGGCCGCTGAGGCCTATGCCCTGACGCCGGGCGGTATGCCGGAGCGACGTATCGCCTGGATGGAAGCCATGAAATTGGTGTTTGACCGGTATCCGGAGGATTATGAGGTCAAGGCCTTCTACACCGCTTCTTTGCTGGCCGCGGCGGGTCATTCAGGCGACAGCCGCGAGCGAATGAACATGTACGCGGGCTCTCTGGCACTGGAGCTGTTCAAAGAGAACGACAACCACCCCGGCGCTGCTCACTACGTTATTCACGCTTTTGACGATCCGCTCCATGCACCAATCGCGCTCGAGGCAGCACAGAAATATCGGGATATCGCGCCCGCAGTCTCCCATGCCCGGCACATGCCTTCGCATATATTTATTCAGCACGGCATGTGGGAGGAAGTGTCGATGTGGAATGAGTCAGCCTGGCAAGCGGCGCACGATCTCTGGCAACCGGGTGACCGGGTCGGCGATCAGAACCACTCTGGAGACTGGGGGCAGTACGGTGATCTTCAGCTCGGCAATGTTGACCGTTCTGAACTCTGGATCGAGCGCGCGGAACAGACCCTCAAAGAAAATCCAGGTGACAGTCGTTCCTACGCGACTCTGAAAACCATGCGCGCTCGACATGTGATTGAAACGCAGCAATGGCAAATAACGACACTCTCTGACGAACTCAGCGCAGATGAGCTCCTTGCCCTCGGGTTGAGCGCCGCTCATCTGGGCGATCTGAATCTCGCCGAGAGGACGGCTGCTCGCATCAAAAGCCTCTCCTCGGACAGCCCTGGAAACACTGGGCTCAAGATCATCTATGCCGAGGTCACTGCACTGCTCAAGGCAAAACAAGCAGAGGAGCTGTTGCTCGAAGGGTTGACAACAGATGGTCTGCCAACCCAACAGGAGGCGATCGAACTTCTAGAAGATGCGATCGCATTAAGAGAAGCCGGGCGACTTCCCAACGGAGCAGCGACTCCCTTGAAACCCATTCATGAACTTGCCGGAGAGATTAATCTGGCTTTCGGTTTCGCCGGTGATGCCGCTGCCCTTTTCGAAACCTCTCTCCAACGCTTGCCAAACCGCCCTCTGTCTTTGCTGGGTGCCGCCAGAGCGCACGCTGCGGCGGGCAACAGCGGCAGAGCCAATGAACTATATGAAAAACTGCTAACCATCCGACGCGACGAAGCGCACCCCTTTGTGCAGGAAGCCCAGCAGTTTGTTGCCATCAACTAGATGAACCTAATGAGGTGACCTCGTGACGAAATCCAGCAAGGGTCAGAACATAGAACTTGATCTAGATAGGGTCGCGGCTAATGGTCTGCTTAGCCGGCGACATCTGTTAAGCGCCGCGCTCGGTGGTGCCGGACTCGCCATGGCGCGGCCCGTGATCGGACAGGAGCCAGGAATTAATTTGGAAATCCCTGCCTGGTCGAAAACTCCGGGGCCGGGTACTAGCCCGTACGGCAACCGCTCTGCTCATGCCCAACTTGAACGACAGTCGGGTTTTGGCAACCCGCTTTACCCAGGCGGAGGCGCATCCCGTTCTCCCCTGCAGCACCTGCAAGGAACGATCACACCGAACAGCCTGCATTTCGAACGCCATCATGCAGGTATTCCGGCAATCGATCCGGCTGGTCATAAACTCGTGATACATGGACTGGTTCATCAACCTTTGGTTTTCGATTATGAAGACCTGCTTAAGTACCAGATGGTCAGCAAAATCTATTTTCTGGAATGCTCAGGCAACAGTGGCGCCCTGCTCTACGGTGGCAACCCGGATGGCACGGCGCAAAGCCTTCATGGCTTAGTCTCTTGCGCTGAATGGACCGGGATTCCCTTGTCTGCCCTGCTTGAGGAGGCTGGCTTGCTGCCTGAAGCGCGCTGGATCGCGGCAGTCGGGGCGGATGCAGCCAGTATGGGCAGGTCCATTCCGCTAGATAAAGCCATGGATGATTCACTGCTGGCCTTGTTTCAGAACGGCGAACCAGTGCGCCCGGAACAAGGCTATCCCATGCGCTTGTTCAATCCTGGCTGGGAAGGCAATACTAGTGTTAAATGGTTGACACAGATCAAAGTCACCCGAAATCCACTCCAGTTCCGTGATGAGACCAGCAAATACACCGATACGCTACCGGACCGCACCAGCCTGCAGTTCACGTTCCCTATGGATGTTAAATCGCTGATCACTTCACCTTCGGGGCAAATGCGTGTGACTCAAGGAGATATCTATCGGGTGACCGGCATCGCCTGGTCTGGCGCGGGCAGTATCAGACGCGTCGAGGTCAGCGCGGATGGCGGACAGACCTGGGGCGACGCACTCATCGAAAGTCAGCAGCTTGATAAAGCATTAGTGCGTTTCAGTATTCCATGGAAGTGGAACGGGGCTCCGGCTGTGCTGCAGAGTCGGGCAACCGACAGTGCTGGCAATGTGCAACCGACCCGCGACGCAGTGATTGCAGCGAAGGGGACGATTAATCGCTATCACAATCCCTGTATTCAAAGCTGGGGAGTGAACACCGCAGGCGAGGTGACCAATGTATACGTTTAGACGAATGCTGAAAGCAAGCACTCTGGCCGCCTTTAGCGCGGCGGTGCTGGTCAGCACCGCACAAGAGCAGGTGAAGCTGGGCCAGGCCATCACCGAAGTTAGTCTGGCGAAATTCGATTTGATCGCTGAACCCAGCGGCACTGGCTTTCCAGCCGGCAGCGGTACCGCGCAACAAGGCAGGACGATTTTTGAAAACCGCTGTGCAGCCTGCCACGGAAGTAAAGGCGAGGGTAACTCCGATGCCACAGTACTGGTTGGCGGCAACATGCAATCGGCAGCGACCCCGCTCCGGACCGTGGGGAGTTACTGGCCCTACGCCAGTACGGTGTTTGATTTCATCCGCCGCGCTATGCCTGCCAATGCCCCAAAATCATTGACCGACGAAGAGACTTATCAGGTGGCGGCCTATGTGCTTTACCTCAACGGCCTGGTCGCAGAAGACGAGATTATGAATGCGCAAACGCTTCCTCAGGTGCGCATGCCCAATGCGGAAGGCTTCATCGACCAAAGCCATATTCAGTAAACGCTAGCACTCTTATGGTCTGATCAGTGAGTGCTGCCAGAACAAAATCGAAAGTGCGGTGAACACAAGGAAGCGGACCTATGACCGGACTGCTGGCCAAAGAGCGAATCATTGCAGCACCCGGCTACAATCGATGGCGCGTCCCAATTGCCTCAATTCTCATCCACCTATGCATCGGCTCGGTGTATGCCTGGAGTATATATAACCCTCACCTCACACGAATAAATGGCGTCGTCACCAGCGCCGGAGATGACTGGAGCCTGAGTGAAGTCGTCTGGGTGTTTACCGTTGCCATCGTTTTCCTGGGTCTGGCAGCAGCATTCGCAGGCAAATGGCTGGAACAAGTCGGTCCGCGAATGGTTGGCGTGGTCTCAGCCTGTTGCTGGGGCGGCGGCTACCTTATCGGTGCAGCAGGCATCATGACCCATCAGCTGTGGTTGCTCTATCTGGGCTACGGGGTAATTGGCGGCTGCGGTCTCGGACTTGGCTACGTGTCTCCGGTGAGCACTTTGATTCGCTGGTTTCCGGATCGGCGTGGGATGGCAGCCGGCATGGCAATTATGGGTTTCGGCGGCGGCGCCATGATCGGCACGCCGATGAAAGAATATTTTATTCGGCTGTTCTACCGTGCCCCTGAATATCTCGGCACACAATCCCAAGTCGAACTCGTGACCGAAGCCGGACGACGATTTTCTGAGGTGGGCGGCGTGCTGCAGGAAGTCGTGATTGTCGGCTCATCCGAGGCCCGAGACATGACGCTGCCCGGCCCTGAAGGGGTTTATGTTGTTGGCAGCGGCGCCACGGGCGTCGCTGAAGCTTTCATTCTGATTGGGCTAATTTATTTGACGGTCATGCTGATTGCTGCATTCTCCTATCGCTTACCCCCGCAGGGATGGCAGCCGGATGGGTGGCAGAAACCCAATGAGGACACCCGAAGTAAGCTGATCACGACGGCGAACGTGGATATTGATCAGGCACTGCGGACGCCTCAGTTCTATCAGCTGTGGATCGTATTATGTCTCAACGTTACTGCTGGAATCGGTGTTCTGGGTGTCGCACGCACCATGATCACAGAAATTTTTGGCACCACCTTGCCACAAACAGTCGATACCGCATTCGCCGCAACCTATGTTGTGATGATCAGCGCCTTCAATATGGTGGGACGCTTTATCTGGGCGAGCGCTTCCGATTACTTAGGTCGGCGCAACACCTATTGGATCTTCTTTCTGCTGGGGATAGCTCTCTACCTGTCTATCCCCTTCACGGCGCAGCAGGTGAGTGCCAGCCCATCAATCATATGGCTAGTATATTTCTACGCCGCCACTATGATTATTTTCACCATGTATGGCGGTGGATTCGCCACGATACCTGCGTATCTAGCAGATATTTTTGGCACCCGCTACGTGGGTGGCATTCACGGTCGCCTGCTGACGGCCTGGAGCACCGCTGGTTTGCTGGGACCTTTAGCAATCACATCACTACGGCAAAACTCAGTCACCAGAGCGATTAATGATCTGGTGACCACCATCGACCCCCAGCGCTTCGAAGAGCATTTCGGTGCTCCCCTCTCACAGCTGGACGCGCTGGTGGCTCAAAATTCAGTCACCATTGCCAGGCTGATGGAAATAGTGCCCCCCGGCATCAGCGATCCCACCAGCGGCCTCTACAACTCGACTATGATTCTCATGGCCGTGTTGCTGGCTGGCGCCTTGATCAGCAATGCTCTCATGAAACCGGTCGATTCTCGCCATCACATCAGGGAAGAGCCCGCCTGACCAGACAAGTGATATTTCACCGGGGCAGCAACTTGATTACACTTGCGTCCCAATTTGGCGCGTAAGTGGCCTATTCATAATCGTGCAGTAACCATGAGCAACGCAATTAAAAGACTCAGCATGAGAGATCTCGAAGAGAATCGAGAAAGCTTTCTTAGTGAGCTGTTAACCGGACTTCAGGAATGCGGGTTTGTCATACTTCGTGACCATGCCATTGATTGTCCGAGACGTGAGCACGCATATCACCTGCTGGAGAGGCTGTTCGCTCTCCCGATCGAAACCAAGTTGAAATATGACAGCAAGGATGGTGGCCGCCGGGGATATACCGCCTTTGGCCGGGAAAACGCCAAGGGCAATCCTCATACAGATCTCAAGGAATTCTGGCACGTTGGACAAGAATTACATCGCAACAGCGCCTACGTTGAAGACTATCCAGACAATGTCTGGCCAGCTGAAATCCCGGAGTTTGAGGCTTTCTTCAAATCTTTTTACAGAGATCTCGAGTCGCTTGGGCAGAAGATTTTGGAAGCGCTCGGTGAAGCCATGAATCTTGAACCGAATTTCTTTCGGAACATGGTGACCGACGGCAATTCTATTTGTCGACTGCTGCACTACCCGGCCACCAAACATCTTGACACGCAACATTCTATGCGGGCTGCAGCCCACGCAGACATCAATCTGCTCACCCTGCTGGTTGGCGCAACGGATTCGGGGCTGGAACTGCTAGATCAGAAAGGCGACTGGAAAGCGGTTGTCAGCAGCGAAGATGAAATCGTTCTAGATACGGGAGACATGATGGCCCGGCTGACAAATGATGTACTGCCAGCCACTGTCCACCGGGTGGTAAATCCTATCAACCAGGAGCACTCCCGCTATTCCATTCCCTTCTTTCTCCACCCTCACAGCAAGGCGAGTCTTGAATGCCTGCCACAATGTGCCGGCCCGGATGGTTCGAAATATCCACCGATCACCGCCGGAGAATTTCTGGAACAGCGTCTTATAGAAATCGGCCTGACAAAATACTGATAGAGGGGCTCTCGAGTATGTTCGCTAACCTAGCGACAGGAAAAATCCTGCGATGGCCGCGCTCATCAGATTCGCCATAAAGCCGGCGAAAACGGCGCGGAGCCCCAATTCGGCGATGTCCTTACGGCGATTTGGCGCCATCATCCCTATCCCTCCCAGTACTATGCCGATCGAAGAAAAGTTTGCAAAGCCGCACAGGGCAAAGGTGACAATGGCTTGCGAACGATCGCTCAAAAGCGTCATCTGGTCAGTAAAGGAAACAAAAGCCACAAACTCATTAAACACCAGCTTCTGCCCGATCAAACTCCCCGCCAATCTAGTTTCCTCCCATGGGATGCCGACGATGAATGCCAGCGGTTGAAACGCATATCCGAGTAGAAGCTGCAGAGACAAATCCGCAAGGCCAATCATTGCACCCAGCGAGCTCAGCAACGTATTGACCAGCGCGATCAACCCGACAAAGGCCAGCACCATAGCACCCACATTCAAAGCTAGTGACATACCGCTACTGGCGCCAGATGCGGCGGCGTCTATGACATTGACATGACTTTCGAATTCCAGCGTGAACTCTTCCTCTTCGCTCACTATTTTTTCCGCCTCGGGAAGCAACAGTTTTGCCATCAGAAATCCACCCGGCGCGGCCATGAAACTGGCAGCTAGCAGATACTGAATTTCGACACCTAGCAGAACGTAGCCGGCCAGCACCGAGCCCGCCACTGTCGACATCCCACCAACCATGATGGCAAACAGCTCGGACCGAGTCATGTCAGCGATATAGGGTTTCACAATTAGCGGAGCCTCAGTTTGCCCAACAAAAATATTTGCAGTGGCCGACATCGATTCCGCCCTACTTGTTCTAAGTAAACGCTGGAGTGCGCCGCCGATAATGCGGATAAGCCAGCCCATAATACCCAGGTGATAGAGTACTGAAACCAGGGAAGAGAAGAACACAATCACCGGCAGTACATGAAAAGCAAAGATGAACCCCATCTCGAATGCACCGATACTGCCAAAGACAAAATCGATGCCGTCCTGCGCGTTATTCAGTACGCTGGATACAGCATTGGATATGGCCTCCAGAACTGCCACGCCGAGTGGGAAGTATAGCGAAATGCCCCCCAGAGCAAATTGCAGCAGCAGTGCGAATCCCACGGTACGCCAGTTGATCTGATGGCGCTCGACCGACAACAGAATACCGAGCCCAAACAAAATACCGATGCCTAACAGACTGATCAGAGTTTCCATCAGAAGTGGGGTCCTTGTTGTCAGTATTGTATGTCTTGCTTTTCCAGAGCAAGTCGGTTGGTCAGTTCACGCACCAGAATAGAAACCTCTTCTTCACCGGACACAATAAGATCGGCAAAGGCCCGTGTCGGTTCAATAAACTTCCGGTACATTGGCTTGACTGTCTCCTCAAATTGTCTGACGACAGATGCGCGGCTGCGGCCTCGGGTTTGAACGTCTCGCTGCATCCTCCTCGACAGACAGACATCAAGTGGCGTATCGACGAAGACACTCAGATCATAGTGATCACGCAGTCGCGCGTCATGCAACAGCAATATTCCTTCAAGAATCAGGACGGGCGAGGGCTGTATGATCTGACAGTGGTGTGCTCTGGTATGCACTGCGTAATCATAACAAGGAACCTCTGCGGTCAAACCCGACTTAATTTGTCTCAGTTGCCCGAGCAAAAGGTCGTGCTCAAAGGCGTCTGGGTGATCGTAATTCACCCGCTCTCGCTCCGCCATTGGCAAATGGTCCAGGTTCCGATAATAGGAATCTTCGGAAATCAACCCAATTGTATCCGACGGAACCTGCTCTGCCAGGGCCTGCCTTATGGCGTCGGCCAAATAGGTTTTGCCTGACCCAGATGCACCGGTTATCGCTATAAGCTTGGTAATCAATTTGGGCTCTGCTTATATCTAGCTTTGGTAGTAGCGATTTACATAGAGTGAGTTATTCACCCATTATAAGGCCGGCTATTTCACCCGGCTTGGGAAAACGGTTTCTGTCTGCTTTAGAGAAGATCATGCGACCGTCGACGTTCACCTCAAAGACTCCGCCACTGCCGGCGACAAAACTCACCTGATGGTCACCGAGCTTCAAAACTTCATCAGACACACGGTCCGCTGCCGGCCTGTAGTTTCAGGCCGTGCAATAGGTAAT
>JASMER010000359.1 GCA_030752195.1 Gammaproteobacteria bacterium | reverse complement strand
ATCCTAAAATTAGTTTTACTAGAAAAGAAAATAAAGAGTCGAGCCCCCAAAGTATTAAAGAAGCAACTAGAACTGCAGCTGTGACAATTAGAGTAGTCTGCGTTGTTTCAGTCCTGTTTGGCCAAATTACTTTTCTTATTTCTGTTGTCGATTGAATTAATAAGTTATAAGTTTGGTTTCCAAAAATTGTAAATTTTAATACAAACATTGATAGCAAAAGGACAGTTATTACTCCTAAAACTCTGTAGAGCAACCCAACGTCGGAAAAATAGGAGTTTCCCCAAACAGCTAAAGAAATTAAAGATAAGCCAAGCACCCATAAGGCTTTGCTCTGTATATTAATGTTGTTTCCTTCTTGTGACATCAATCTAACTTCAAATCGTGGCAGGCCAGGAGGGAATCGAACCCCCAACCTGCGGTTTTGGAGACCGCCGCTCTACCAATTGAGCTACTGGCCTACTCGATAATTTTTGTTACTACTCCAGCACCAACTGTTCTTCCACCTTCTCTGATAGCGAATTTCATACCATCTTCCATAGCAATAGGCGAAATTAATTCGACTGAAACAGATATGTCATCTCCAGGCATTACCATTTCAACTCCGTCAGGTAGTTCAACTGCTCCGGTAACGTCAGTGGTTCTAACATAAAACTGAGGTCTGTATCCTTTGAAGAAAGGCGTATGTCTTCCACCTTCTTCCTTACTTAAAACGTAAACTTGAGCTTCAAATTTGGTATGAGATTTAATTGAACCAGGAGCACATAGAACTTGCCCTCTT
>JASMER010000358.1 GCA_030752195.1 Gammaproteobacteria bacterium | reverse complement strand
AGTAACTCCACACACAAAGTTTACTGCTAAAATCACAGTTCTAAGCAAAGAAGAAGGTGGAAGACATACACCTTTCTTTAAAGGTTATAGACCTCAATTCTATTTCAGAACTACTGATGTAACTGGTGAAGTTACTTTGCCTGATGGTGTTGAAATGGTTATGCCTGGAGATACAGTTGATGAATTAAACTGTGAACTTATTGCACCAATTGCTATGGAAGAAGGTTTAAGCTTTGCAGTTCGTGAAGGTGGAAGAACTGTAGGTGCTGGTATAGTGCTTAAGATTGTTTCTTAATATTTTATAAAGAGACACTAAGGTTATATACTAAGGAGATCGCATAGGCCTGTAGCTCAATTGGCAGAGCGGCGGTCTCCAAAACCGCAGGTTGTGGGTTCGATTCCCTCCGGGCCTGCCAGACATATTATGAATAGCACATTAAATAACATTTTATGGTTAGTATCACTGACTGCAGCTTTTGCTGCAGTCATATTATTTACATATCTTGAAGATTTAGGGTTGTTATATAGGGTGTTAGTGCTCGTTGGTTTAATGGCACTATCATTAGGTGTTCTAGGCCAAACAGAGTTTGGTAAGAATGCCGTAAAACTTATATCTGATGCAAGAACAGAAATTGCAAAAGTAGTTTGGCCAGGAAGAGGCGAAACTACCCAGATGACAATCATGGTATTAGTAATGATATTAATTTTGGCTTTAGTTTTTTGGGGCCTAGATTCACTGTTATCATTTCTATCCCGATTCATATTAGGTTAATTCGATGGAATATTACG
>JASMER010000357.1 GCA_030752195.1 Gammaproteobacteria bacterium | reverse complement strand
CTTTTCAAGATGTTGCGGGGGCTGATGAAGCAAAGGAAGAATTGAAAGAGACCATCGACTTTCTTAAAGATCCCGCCAAGTTCCGTCGCTTAGGTGGGCGAATACCCAAGGGAGTGTTGATGTCTGGACCTCCGGGAACCGGCAAGACCCTGTTGGCAAAAGCCGTAGCAGGTGAAGCTGGAGTACCGTTTTACAGCATCAGCGGATCAGACTTTGTTGAAATGTTTGTCGGTGTTGGAGCAAGCAGAGTACGTGACTTGTTTGAAGAAGGCCGCCGCAATGCACCCTGTATCCTCTTCATCGATGAGATTGATGCTGTCGGGCGCAGTCGTGGAGCTGGGATGGGAAGTGGGAATGATGAACGGGAACAGACTCTGAACCAGTTGCTTGTTGAGATGGATGGCTTTGATGCGACTGAAGGAATCATCGTGATTGCCTCTACCAACCGGCCTGATGTCTTGGATCCTGCTTTGATGCGACCAGGACGATTTGATCGACAGGTCTATGTATCTCTACCAGACGTCCGTGGCCGGGAAGCAATCCTTGGAGTACATGCTGAGAAAGTCAAGATGGCATCCGACGTAGAGCTCCGAATTATTGCCCGAGGAACACCAGGGTTTTCTGGAGCTGATCTACGGAACCTGATTAACGAAGCTGCTCTTTTTGCTGCACGTTCTAACAGGAAGGAAGTCACTCTGGCAGAATTAGAGTGGGCTCGAGATAAGGTAATGATGGGTCCAGAGCGAAAAAGTATGGTGATGTCAGAAGACGAGCGTAAAACCACAGCCTATC
>JASMER010000356.1 GCA_030752195.1 Gammaproteobacteria bacterium | reverse complement strand
CGATGCCAAACCATCCCAGAAGGGTGAGCGAACCTTGCTCGCGGGTTTACCTAGGTGGAACCGTTGCAGAAGCCATTGAGCGCAACAAGCGAGCTTGGATTGTCGCAAAGCACCTTGGACAGTTGAATCGGAGTAGCATGCACGGCTGCCAGAACCTTGGGGATATTGTATTCCGTCGCCAGATTTTGCTTTTCTTTCTGCAAAAGGGATGCCAAGCGCCTCCGAGGCAGATGCTCCATATTGCCCAGGGCCTACCCGTCTGGAGACCTGCCTGCGGAGATGCTCGTTAACTTTCTGCGGCGTCGCCTGGGTAGTGTTCTGTACCTTTCGCACTGAGCTGACTCGAGCTGCAGCTCTGACGGTGATGCTTCTTAGCTTACCACTGCGTTGCCAGCAAAATTGCGTTGACCTGACAGGAACTCTCTCTCTGGTCTGTAGCCGCGAAAAAGCAGAAGCATTGATTGCTTCATTGATGTGGTTGACGGTCCATTCACTTGAGTCATAGCATGTAGATTCACAACGAGATTGATTCGGACTGTAGACCATCAAATTCGACGATTTGGAGTGGAGACCGTCAGATTCGGCGATTTGGAGTGCAGATCGTTTAGTTCAAAAATTAGGAGTGCAGATTTGAAATTCGATGATTTGGTGTGCCGACCGTCAAATTCGATGATTTGGAGTGCAGACCGTCAAATTCGACGATTCGGAGGACAGGCCGTCATATTCGAAGATTCAATAGTCGAAGTGTACCTGATGGTTGACACAGGCTGTCGGGTTGCCTCGTGCTCCAGTTCTGGGCAGGTGGACCTGCAGCAGACTAATTGCTTCG
>JASMER010000355.1 GCA_030752195.1 Gammaproteobacteria bacterium | reverse complement strand
TCCTGCGTTCGCAGGGTAAAGTCAGACGCATCGTGTCGCTCGTGAAGCTGATTTGCCAGTGGCCCCCAGGTACGATTCACGATTCTCCCCCGTTTGACTGCTGGTCTCTGTGCCAGGGACTTGGCCCACCGTCCGACATGAGCGTAGGAGGAAGTGTCGAGGAATTCTGCTGCGTCATAAACAGCGCCGGTGTAGACGGCGCCATACCAGGGCCAGATGGCAATGTCAGCGATGCTGTATTCATTACCGCAGAGGTAAGCATGATTGGCCAGATGTCGGTCCAGTACGTCCAACTGGCGTTTGACTTCCATGCTGTAGCGATTGATGGCGTACTCGATTTTTTCTGGCGCGTAGACATAGAAATGGCCAAAACCGCCCCCTAGATAGGGCGCAGATCCCATTTGCCAGAACAACCAGTTCAGGCATTCAGTCCGGCTGGCGGGCTCGGCGGGAATCAGTGCTGAAAATTTATCGGCTAGATGGAGCATGATTGCCCCTGATTCAAATATGCGGATAGGCTTTTCGCCGCTGTGATCAACCAGCGCCGGAATTTTCGAGTTCGGGTTTATGCTGACAAACTCCGAGCCAAACTGATCTCCGTCCCGGATGTTGACCAGATGCGCATCATACTCTGCCCCCTCAAGGCCAAGACTCAGAAGTTCTTCCAGCAGAATTGTGACTTTCTGACCGTTCGGGGTGCCAAGGGAGTAGAGCTGTAAAGGGTGCCGCCCGCGCGGCAGTGCTTTTACATGCGTTGCGCCTGCCACAGGGCGGTTGAGTTTTGCGAATGTGCCACCCGAATCTTTGTCCCAGACCCATTTCTGTGGAG
>JASMER010000354.1 GCA_030752195.1 Gammaproteobacteria bacterium | reverse complement strand
CGCGTTAGCGAAATTCGCGTTCAGATTGAGAATACGTCTTCTGATTATGATCGCGAAAAACTTCAAGAGCGTGTTGCTAAGCTAGCCGGCGGTGTAGCGGTTATCAAGGTAGGCGCTGCTACTGAAATCGAGATGAAAGAGAAGAAAGCACGCGTTGAAGACGCGCTGCATTCTACTCGTGCTGCGAACGAAGAAGGCGTCGTGCCCGGCGGCGGTGTTGCGCTGGTACGTGCGCTGCAGGTGGTCGACAGCCTTGAGGGTGACAATGAGGACCAAAATGTCGGCATCGCGTTGCTTTTGAAAGCAGTTACCGCACCATTGCGTCAGATCGTCGAGAATGCAGGCGAAGAAGGCTCGGTGGTGCTCGATAAGATCAAGGCTGGCGAAGGAAACTTCGGCTTCAACGCGGCAACGGGCGAATATGGCGATATGCTGGAGATGGGAATTCTTGATCCGGCTAAAGTGACTCGCACGGCGCTCCAGGCTGCCGGTTCCGTGGCAGGACTGATGATCACCACTGAAGCGATGGTATCTGAGCTGCCGGAAGAGAAGGCAGCAGCGCCTGCAATGCCTGACATGGGCGGAATGGGCGGAATGGGCGGGATGATGTAACCGGGCATTGTCTCATTAGGTCAAGCCCGCGAGCTTCTTTCCGCGCGACAGCGTCCGCTTCCATATTCGGTAGCGGACGCTCTCGCTGTAGCACTAGCTTAGTCGGAGTCTCGACGAGCGCAGCTATCGTGCCCACGACGCGCTCTCACACACTACGAAAAACCCTTCCACCGATTTGGGCGTAAAAACCTACTTACAACACTTACACTGGGAACTTCTATGAGATCGGTA
>JASMER010000353.1 GCA_030752195.1 Gammaproteobacteria bacterium | reverse complement strand
TGAAGAAATGTAAGGTACAACACTTAATGCAAATATACTCATTCTTTCCAATGCACCACCTGAAAACAAATTAAAGTACTGAAGGATTGTTCCTTGACTCTGCTGAAACAAAGCAGCAACCTGTTCAGGATTTATGCCAGGTATTGGTATGTGAGTACCGATTCTATATACAACAAGAGCTATAGCTAGAAATCCTAACCTACTCCACAATTCAGACATTGAATTATTCAAACTTCACTCCTTTTGAACATTTAATATTTTCATCTGTAGGTTTTTTCAAGAGCTTACCTACCCCGAAGATTTTTACTTTTTTGATATTTTTTTTAATAAGACCTAATTTTTTAAGGTTTTGTATGCTTACATCTTTCACTTTCTCCAGAACTTTTACGTTTAATTCCTGTGTTACTCGAGAGACTCTTGAGCTAAAACCAAATTTTGGTACACGCATCTGCAATGGCATTTGTCCGCCTTCAAATCCAAGTCTAATATTCCCACCTGATCTTGATTTTTGACCCTTATGTCCTCTGCCTGCAGTTTTTCCGACACCTGAGCCGGTACCTCTACCAACTCTCTTTCTGTTTGATCTAGACTTACTATCACTTAAATTATTTAAAGATATTTTTTCCATTATTTTTTGACCTCTTCAACTTCTAGCATGTATGCAACTTTGTTGATCATTCCTCTAATGGAAGGGGTATCTTCAAGAATTTTTTCATCACCAATTCTTTTAAGGCCTAAACCGGATATGCAAAGCTTGTGATCTTTTTTTCTACCTATAAGGCTTTTTAATTGCTTCACTCTGACTTTGCTCATTTTCCACGCCTCTCTTTTACATTATCTGGAGACTCCATTTTTGCTAATCCATTAATTGTTGCTCTTACAACATTTATTGG
>JASMER010000352.1 GCA_030752195.1 Gammaproteobacteria bacterium | reverse complement strand
TTCTAAAGCACCAAAGTGCTAAAGTATGTTTACTTTAATCATACTACCCCACAACCCTCTTAAATAAATATTATTTAAAAGTTTAGGCTGTTCCCATTTCGCTCGCCGCTACTAAGGGAATCGTTTTTACTTTCTTTTCCTCCAGGTACTAAGATGTTTCAATTCCCTGGGTTCGCTCTTACTTATCTATGTATTCAATAAGTAGTTCTTGGAGTTGCCTCATTCGGAAACCTCCGGATCAAAGCTTGCTTCCAGCTCCCCGAAGCTTATCGCAGGTAGCCACGTCCTTCATCGCTTCTGAATGCCAAGGTATCCCCCATAAGCCCTTAATTTCTTGAATTAAACAAAAACTTGTTATATTTTGTGGAGATAAGCGGACTCGAACCGCTGACATTTGCCGTGCAAAGGCAACGCTCTACCAACTGAGCTATACCCCCAGCTGGGCCATTCTGGATTTGAACCAGAGACCTCACCCTTATCAGGGGTGCGCTCTAACCAACTGAGCTAATAGCCCTGCAATATTATCTGCAGTTTTTACAGATATTTTAATCGACTTCTTTAAATTCCTTTAAAGGAGGTGATCCAGCCCCACCTTCCAGTAGGGCTACCTTGTTACGACTTCACCCCAGTCACTAATTCTACCTTAGGCGCCCCCCTCCAAAAGGTTAGGATAACAACTTCGGGTATAACCAGCTCCCATGGTGTGACGGGCGGTGTGTACAAGGCCCGGGAACGGATTCACCGCTGTATGGCTGACCAGCGATTACTAGCGATTCCAACTTCATGTAGGCGAGTTGCAGCCTACAATCTGAACTTAGAATAAGTTTATAGATTTGCTGACCTTCGCAGGCTCGCGACTCATTGTCTTATCCAATGTAGCACGTGTGTAGCCCA
>JASMER010000351.1 GCA_030752195.1 Gammaproteobacteria bacterium | reverse complement strand
AAAAACTTCTTAACCTAGACAAAGAAGATCGACGAAAATTATTCACTGAATTAAAACCAGATTCTTTTGGAATTGGTTCATTAATGGGTTTTAGCAAGATTGAAATCGATGAAAAAGGGCAGGCGTCATTTTACTGTGTACCCGAAGAGTTTCATTACAACCCAATTGGTAGCGTTCATGGAGGATTAGCAGCTACACTTCTAGATTCTTGTAATAGTATTTCTGCCCAATGTAATTTAGATAAGGGTTTTATTGCATTAACAACTGATATAAAAGTAAATTATTTAAGCCAGATAAGTGCCGACACTGGTGAAATCGTAGCTCGGGGGAAGATTGATAAATTAGGAAGAAAAGTAATTTTCTTAACGGGTGAACTTCGTGATATGAATGGAAAGCTTCTAGCTACTGCTTCGTCAACTGAACTTGTTGTAGCAATCTCTTAATTTTGTGCGGATGAGAGGACTCGAACCTCCACGAGCAAAGCTCACTAGATCCTAAATCTAGCGCGTCTACCAGTTCCGCCACATCCGCTAAATGTCGCGTGGGTCGCCGGGGACTTGAACCCCGAACCTGCGGATTAAGAGTCCGTTGCTCTGCCAATTGAGCTAGCGACCCTTTTTACAGATTAACTTAACTCATATTACTTAACTATAAATTTTTTGATTTATTGTTTCCATAAAAGCGTTATCATGGAACAATAATTAGACGTGCGGGCTGTGGCTCAGCTTGGCTAGAGCGCCTGCTTTGGGAGCAGGAGGTCGTGAGTTCGAATCTCACCAGCCCGACTAGCGCGGGTGTAGCTTAATGGCAAAGCTCCAGCCTTCCAAGCTGGCTATGAGGGTTCGATTCCCTTCACCCGCTCAAGAGGCTCTCGTAGCTCAAATGGATAGAGCAACAGACTT
>JASMER010000350.1 GCA_030752195.1 Gammaproteobacteria bacterium | reverse complement strand
ATCTAAGAAAATAAACGAAAATATTGATGCAATTAATGGAACCAGACTTATCATCACTAGGGCATTAGCGACATTAGTATTAGCAAGAGCTAGAATAAATGTAATGTTAGATCCCATTATTAAAACTGCATTTAATAGCCCAGGTTTTCCGATACTCATAAAATCTTGTACAGCTCTAGAACTGAAGAAAACAAAATAGCCAATTAATAATGCAGTTCCAGGAAACAGAGATCTATAAAACAAAAGGTTCCATGTATCAATTGATACGAGTCTTATAATTAGTGAGTCTGGAGTTACAATCATTACTCCAATAAATGCTAGCAGGGTTCCTTTTTGTATATTTGATAATTTGTTAAACATAGATTTTAATGGCGCGCCGGGAGAGATTCGAACTCCCGACCCCCAGATTCGTAGTCTGGTGCTCTATCCAGCTGAGCCACCGGCGCTTATAAGTTGATTATAGGTTATTTTCTTATAATCAAACCAAAAATCTTTTTTTTATAAATTTGTAAATTACAGGAACTATTACAATTATACTTATCAATAAGATAGGAAGTAAATACTCAATTTTTAAAATATCACTTGATGAGAAATTTTGTGTTTCCATAATATTTTGTATTCCATTTCCAATACTCACTAAAATGTATGCCCAAGGAATTACGCCAAAGATCGTTGCTATAAAATAGTCTCTAAACTTCATATCCAAGACAGCTGGAAGTAAATTTTGTATTCCAAATGGAACTCCACCTATTACTCTTATAAAAAGTAAGTAGCTTATCGAATTACGATTAAAACCATCTTTGAACTTTTTAAATCTTTCACCGAATTGTTTTAAAATATAGGCTTTAAATAAATATCTACCGTACAAAAATACAATTACTGCTCCCGTGATTTCACCAATTATCGCGATGAGTAATCCTACGTATAG
>JASMER010000034.1 GCA_030752195.1 Gammaproteobacteria bacterium | reverse complement strand
ACTCAAGCATTTATATCGACATCCGAACGAATAGCCTAATGCAAAGCGCCCCAATCAGCACTCAAGAAGTTCCGAGCGACCCTGTGGTTTCTCAGGTCAGTGATGCGTCACCGAGTCACATTTTATGCCTGCAGACGACCGTTGACGGCATTCCAACTCTTTGGGTTGATCGGGCTAACATCAAAGCTGTTCTGAAATTTCTGCGGGATAAAAGTCAACCAAGATTTGAGATGTTGCTCGATGTGACCGGCATCGATGAGCGGGTTAGGGTGCACCGAGCAGGGCAGCCTGCCTCTGAATTTACCGTGGTCTACCACCTGTCATCTTTCTCTGGGCACTGTGACGTGCGGGTGAAGGTGCCGCTTATGGAATCTGACCTTAAGTTGCCGACTGCCATTGATCTTTGGCCGAGCGCCAACTGGTACGAGCGCGAAACTTGGGACATGTTTGGTATTGAATTCGAAGGGCACCCGAGCCTGTTCCGCATTGTGTTGCCACCGACCTGGAAGGGGCATGCGCTGCGCAAAGAGCATCCGGCCAGGGCGACTGAGATGGAACCTTTCTCGCTCGATGATGAACAAGAAGCATTCGAGCAGGATGCGTTGTTGTTCAATCCTGAGCAGTGGGGAATGAAGCGCCAGTCTGATACCTCGGAGTTTATGTTTCTCAACCTCGGACCGAACCACCCGTCCGTGCACGGAGCCTTCCGGATCGCCCTGCAGCTTGATGGTGAGATCTTGGTCGACGCGGTACCTGATATTGGCTATCACCATCGCGGCGCCGAAAAAATGGGAGAAAGGCAGTCCTGGCATACCTTTATTCCCTATACGGACCGAATCGATTATCTCGGTGGGGTAATGAACAATCTGCCTTATGTGATGGCGGTTGAGAAAATGGCCGGAATTGAAGTGCCTGAGCGAGCCAAGACGATTCGGGTCATGCTGGCGGAAATGTTTAGGATATGCAGTCACCTGCTGTTTTACGGAACCTTCGCTCAGGACGTAGGGCAGCTGTCGCCCATCTTTTATATGTTTGTCGAGCGGGAACGTATATTCAATATCATCGAATCGATCTGTGGCGCACGCATGCATCCGGGCTGGTTCCGCATCGGAGGGGTGGCGCAGGACCTTCCGAATGGCTGGGAGGCTCGGGTCAGAGAACTGTTGGAGTTTATGCCTCCCCGGCTAGATGAATACGACCAGATGGTGATGAATAACGGTATCGTGAAGCGCCGTACTCAGGGGGTGGGTGCCTACTCGACACAGCAAGCTTTCGATTGGGCCGTCACCGGACCGGGGCTGAGGGCGACCGGTCTGGAGTGGGACTACCGTAAGCACAGACCTTACAGCGGGTATGAGAACTTCGATTTTGACGTTCCAATCGCTGTCAACGGGGATTGCTACGACCGCTGCGCGGTCCGAGTCGAGGAAATGCGCCAGAGTCTCCGGATCATTAAGCAATGTCTGGATAACATGCCTGCAGGTGACTACAAGGCAGATCACCCGCTAACGACACCTCCCCGAAAAGAAAAAACCATGCAGGATATCGAAACCCTGATTAACCATTTTTTGAGCGTCAGCTGGGGGCCGGTTATCCCTCCTGACGAGGCCACTGTTGGAATTGAAGCCACCAAGGGCATTAACAGCTATTACTTGGTGAGCGATGGCAGCACAACTTCTTATCGTACGCGGATCAGAACGCCGTCGTTTGCCCATCTGCAGATGATTCCGGAAATAAGTCGTGGCTTCATGGTGGCAGATTTGATCGCGATCATCGCCAGTATCGATTTTGTCATGGCTGATGTGGATCGCTGAGACCTGGTGCCTACCGGCGAGGAAGCTGATAAGTGGAAGTATGCAAACTGCCTGAGCAGGTGAAACAGACAAGAAGCAAATGAGTTCACAAGTTATTGCCAGCACCAAGAACAGGGCGCGGGTCCTAACGGAAGCCGAAATATCCGAAATCGAGCACGAGAAAACGCTCTACCCGGATAATCAGGCAGTCGGGCTCGAGGCCTTGAAGATAGTGCAGAACCATCAGGGTTGGGTGTCCGACGAGTCGCTGTTGGCGATTGCTGAATATCTCGATCTTTCCGTAGCTGATCTGGAAGGTGTCGCCACGTTCTTTAATCTGATTTACCGGCAACCGGTTGGCAGGAACGTGATACTTTACTGCGACAGTGTGAGTTGCTGGATTTGCCGCGGCGACGACATTAAGAATTATCTGTCGGAAAGATTGAGCATTGACTACGGTCAGACTACTGAAGATAACGAGTTCACGTTAATACCGGTTCCCTGTCTGGGTGACTGTAACAATGCGCCGGTGATGATGGTTGGGCAGGATCTACATCGCAATCTGACTAAAGCCGGAATCGATGAAATCATCGATCAGTATCGGAATAAAAACGCGTAACACCCTTTAATTGAAACAGAGTAATTGGGCAGTAAATTGGTTTCTAATCCTCTAACAAAGAATATTGACATGTCCCGGCCGCCGCTGGATATCGGCGCATACGAGGCAAACGACGGTTATCAGTCTCTACACAAGATCGCAGCGGGGATGAGTGCTGCAGATGTTCTGGAAACGATCAAGTCATCGGGCCTTAAAGGGCGGGGCGGGGCGGGGTTTCCGACTGGGCTTAAATGGAGTTTCGTGCCGCAGGGTGAGTCGTCGCCACAGCAAAAGTATCTCGTGGTGAATGCGGATGAGATGGAGCCAGGAACCTTCAAGGACCGTCTCCTGATGGAGGGCGACCCCCACCTCCTCCTCGAAGGGATGATAATCAGCGCTTACACAATTGGCGCCAGCATAGCCTACATTTTCCTGCGCGGTGAGTATCACGGGTCGGTAAAAACACTCAAGAAGGCAATCGCTGAGGCGTACGAGAAAGGCTATCTCGGCAGCGATATTCTGGGAACCGGATATGGGTTAGATATCATCTTGCACACCAGTGCGGGACGCTACATTTGTGGGGAAGAAACCGCTTTGTTGAATGCCCTTGAAGGCAAACGGGCTAACCCTCGCGCAAAGCCTCCGTTTCCGCAGGTTAGCGGTCTGTGGGGTAAGCCGACCATCGTAAATAACGTCGAAACGCTGTGTAACCTTCCGGGCATCATCACATATGGTATCGACTGGTATCAAGGATTAGGTCAGGGTGCCGATGCCGGGACCAAAATGTTTGGCGTCAGCGGTCGAGTTAAGAACCCGGGAGTCTGGGAAATGCCTCTTGGAGTGACCATTAGAGAACTGCTCGAGGACAAGGCAGGCGGTATGCAGGACGGTCTCGGCTTGAAGGCATTTTTACCCGGTGGTGGCTCCACCGACTTTATGTTGCCTGAGCATTTGGATCTCGCCCTCGATTACGATGAGATCTCCCAGAAAGGCGGAAGCAGGTTGGCTACCGGAACCATGATAGTGCTTGATGACCAGACTTGCCCGGTCGGAATGATAGGTAATCTCATGAAGTTTTTTGCCCATGAGTCGTGTGGTTTTTGCACACCCTGTCGCGACGGGCTGCCGTGGGTGGATACAATATTTCGGGACTTTGAAGCGGGACGGGGCAGCGAGAAGGATCTGAGCATCCTCAAAGAGCAGGTTGACTATATGGGGCCAGGCCGCACATTTTGTGCTCTCGCTCCTGGCGCTACCGCGCCTTTGGGAAGTGGTCTCAAATACTTTGAGGATGACTTCAAAGAACACATACAGCAAAAGCGCTGTACCTACAGAAATTAAGTTTTGGGGCTGGAGTTTAGCTAGATGGCAAAAATTGTTGTCGATGGGAATGAGTTCGAAGTTAATCCCAAGAACAATCTGTTGCAGGAGTGTCTGTCCCTGGGGCTTGACCTTCCTTACTTCTGTTGGCATCCGTGCATGGGTTCTGTCGGGGCCTGTCGTCAGTGTGCCGTCAAACAGTATCGTGATGAAAACGATGAGAAGGGTACCATCGTCATGGCTTGCATGACGCCTGCCAGCGACGGGGCTCGAATTTCCATAGCAGATGAGCAGGCTCACGATATGCGCGAGCGGGTCATCGAAAGTCTGATGATCAGCCACCCTCATGACTGCCCGGTCTGTGAAGAGGGCGGGGAATGCCACCTTCAGGACATGACCCTAATGTCGGGGCACAACTATAGGCGTTATGACAAGAAAAAAGTTACCCACCACAATCAATATCTTGGGCCGTTCATCAATCATGAAATGAATCGCTGCATCACCTGCTATCGCTGCGTTCGTTTTTATGATGATTACGCCGGTGGTAATGATCTTTCAGCTCAGGCGTCGCACCATCACACCTATTTCGGTCGTCATGAAGAGGGAACGCTGGAGAACGAGTTTAGCGGTAACCTCGTCGAAGTGTGTCCGACTGGAGTTTTCACCGATAAGGTTTTTTCGCAAGCGTACACCCGTAAGTGGGACCTACAGACTGCGCCAAGCGTCTGCACCGGATGCTCGACTGGCTGCAACATCACACCAGGAGAGCGCTATGGCAGTTTGCGCCGCATCGTTAATCGTTATAACAGCGAGGTTAACGGCTACTTTATCTGTGACCGGGGTCGCTTTGGCTGGGAGTATGTTAATGGCGAAGAGCGTATTAAGACTCCCGTGCAGGTCGTTGGTGATGAAAGTAAAGGAATGTCAGATGAAGAGATTGACGAGCTCTTCAATGATTTGGCGAAAGGTGTAGTTATCGGTATCGGGTCTCCACGCAGCAGCAATGAGTCGAACTATGCGCTGCGAAAGCTCGTAGGTGAAGCTAACTTCTACCCGGGCATCGCCAACAACGAGCATGCGATTAATCAGCTGATTTTAGAGTTGCACAAAGATAAGGCTTTCCATACTCCCAGCGTGCGGGAAATTGAGCGGGCTGATGCGGTAATTATCATCGGTGAAGACATTACTAATACCGCGCCACGTATTGCCCTTGCGGTTCGTCAGAGTGTACGGAACAAGGCCAGTGAACTCGCTGAGCTAAACAACATTCCAGTTTGGCAAGACGCAGCTGTTCGTGAACTGGCGCAGCAGGAGCGCGGCCCACTCTTTATTTTGAGTAATGCTGCATCCCGTCTCGATGACGTTGCGCAGCAAACACTCATCGGAACCTGCGCAGAGCAGGCTCAATTTGCGTTTGCTGTGGCGGAGGCGCTTGAAGGTGGCACGCCGGCGGGCCTTACCGAACAGCAAGAGAAGGTGCTTCTCGAGGTGGTCGAGGCACTTAGGCATGCGAAACGACCCCTGGTGGTCTCCGGCTCCAGCAATGGCAGCATTGAAATGGTGCAAGCTGCGTCGAACATCGCCCGTGCGTTGAGCGGGGACCAGCCTTCGCACATGGCACTTGTGTTCCCCGAAGTCAACACGATGGGCCTCGAACTACTGGTTGGCCCGGAACAAAAGCTTAGTACCGCACTGGAGAGGTGTTCTAGTGGTGAAGTTTCGGGAGTAATTGTTCTGGAAAACGATCTGTACCGCCGGGCACCCACGGCCGCTGTGGATAACGCGCTTTTACAAGCAGATACAGTCGTAGTTCTCGATCAAATGCACAGTGCCACAACGTCTAAAGCGACACATGTATTTCCGGTGACTGCGTTTTCAGAACAGGAGTCGACCTATGTGAATTACGAAAGCAGAGCTCAGCTCAGCTTTCAGGTTCATCAGACCGTCACCGACGCTAAGCCGGGGTGGAAGTGGCTGACCAATGGCGACTCGGATATCAACAGCATTATTAAAGACTGCAGCGATGAAGCCGAGGGCTTTGGATCGCTTGATGGATTGGTGCCGCGCCTTTCGCAGTTTGTCGTCGGACTAAAAATACCCAGACAATCTCATCGATACAGTGGACGTACGGCGATGATAGCCAACCGCAACGTCCATGAGCCCAAGCAACCAGAAGACAACGAGTCGGTTATGGCTTTCTCGATGGAGGGAATGCCGGCGATGAAGGACGCTTCAATTCTTGGGTCAACCTGGGCGCCCAGCTGGAATTCTAATCAGTCAATCAGCAAGTTTCAGGAAGAGGTTAATGGTGAGCTCAAGCAAGGGCATACCGGCACTTTGTTGCTTACCGAAAAGACAGAGACAGGCATCCCGTTTCAACCTATCCAGGTAGAAGGCGGCGGCGATTCTGGTCAGTTGACCCTGTCGCTTGCTTTTCAAATTTTTGGCAGTGAAGAGCTGTCTGCGCGCTCTCCCTCTATACAGAAACGGATGACAGATGCGTATGTGGCACTGGCGCCGGTCGATGCAGCTCGGCTGGAAATCAGTCACGGTGATGCTGTGGCAATAAATGGCGGACCTGTGGCCGTCGCTTGTATTCGGGAGAAAATCTCAGAAGGCAGTTGCGTTGTGCACTGTGGAGCGCAGATCAATCCTCACGATTTGGCGGGAGCAGTAAGCCTGACGAAAACCAGTGAGTCGTTGCCAGGCAAGGGTCTTAGCGGCCTTATTGTCAGCGACTTATGCGAGGAGAGCTACTAGCCATGGCGTTGGAAGTCGGTTCAGGACTCACAATAGGGCTCATTCTGGGCACGGTTATCGTCGTTGCAGCCATGCTGATCTGGGTTGAGCGGCGATTGCTCAGCTTCTGGCAGGAGCGTCTGGGTCCCAACCGGGTCGGTCCTTTCGGGCTGCTGCAGGTTGTTGCTGACATGATTAAGATCTTCACGAAAGAAGACTGGGTGCCGCCTTTCGCGGATCGCGTCAGTTTTATCATCGCGCCTGCGATCATCATGACAGTCATTTTATTGAGCTTCGCCGTCATACCCTTCGCGCCGAATATCGGCATTATCGAATCCAATATCGGTGTGCTCTTTATCCTCGCGATGGCCTCACTGGGTGCCTATAGTGTGATGCTCGGCGGGCTTTCGTCAGACAACAAGTATGCCTTGCTGGGAAGTTTGCGGGCAGCAGCTCAGATGGTGAGCTACGAAGTCTTCATGGGAATCTCCCTGCTCGGTGTTGTCGCGCTCTCCGGCAGCTTCAATCTCCGCACGATTGTCGAGGCGCAAGAAGGCATGTGGTTCGTGGTACCGCAATTCGTCGGTTTCGTGATTTTTCTCATAGCGGGGGTCGCTGAAAGCCATCGTCTGCCTTTCGATATTCCCGAGGCTGAACAGGAAATTTGCGCCGGATATCACACTGAGTATTCGGGCATGAAGTTCGGTATGTTTTTCGTCGGCGAGTATCTCGGACTTGTGTTGGTGTCTTCGCTGATTACCGTACTTTTCTTTGGCGGCTGGATGGGGCCGGGCTTTCTGCCACCAGTTGTCTGGTTCGCTGTAAAGTCAGGAGTTTTCATTGCTTTTTTTATTTTACTGCGGGCAGCAATTCCGAGACCCCGCTACGACCAGCTCATGACCTATGGTTGGCTGTTTCTCTTGCCGCTGTCGCTGATTAATCTGCTTGTTACGGGCGCGGTCATCTTAAGTAACTAACGCGGAAGGCTTGGTTCGACAAAATGTATTCGTTAATAAAAGATACCCTATTAAGTCAAGTCGTGACGCTTTGGGGCGTCTTCAAAAAGCTGTTTGTGAAAGCTGACACGGTTGAATATCCTGATCAGCAGCCCTACATGTTCCCCCGCTGGCGAGGCCGTATCATTTTGAGTCGCGATCCTGATGGGGAAGAGCGCTGTGTTGCTTGTAACCTGTGCGCAGTTGCCTGTCCTGTTGACTGTATCGCCCTTCAGAAAGGAGAAATGGAGGACGGTCGATGGTATCCCGAATTTTTCCGAATCAATTTTTCACGCTGCATTATGTGCGGGTTTTGTGAAGAGGCCTGTCCCACCAATGCGATTCAACTAACCCCGGATTTTGAAATGGCTGAGTATGTCCGCCAGGACATGGTCTGGGAAAAGGAAGATCTTCTCATCAGTGGCTGCGGTAAGTATCACGACTATAATTTTTACCGGGTCGCTGGAAAGCAGATTAGCGGCAAGGATAAGGGTGAGGCACTCAATGAAGCTAAGCCTGTAAACGTGAGGAGTTTGATGCCGTGACCTTCCTGTTTTACTTGGCCGGGGCCATCGCAATCATTGCAACGTTCGCCGTAATTGTGCAAACCAACATTGTGCATGCCTTACTTTACCTGATTCTGTCCCTACTGGCGGTTGCGGTTATTTTTTACGTTCTGGGAGCACCTTTTGCCGCAGTGCTTGAGGCAATCGTTTACGCCGGTGCCATACTCGTGCTGTTCCTCTTTGTAATTATGATGCTCAACTTGGGGCAACATACTCGTGATCAAGAAAAAGGATGGCTCACAGGTCGCATGTTTCTCGCTCCCGGACTGATGTCTGCTCTGCTCTTGGGCCAGTTGCTTAACGTGTTGTCTCAGGTAGATCAGAATATGGCGGTGACGCGGGTAGGAGTAATGGAGGTGAGTGCCTTGTTATTCGGCCCTTATGTGCTGGCGGTTGAGCTGGCGTCCATTCTGCTGCTTGCGGGCTTGGTTTCTGCCTATCATCTCGCGAAGCGATAGCGGCTCTCGGCAGGAATAAGAAAAATTATTAGGGAAAAGGGCTAGAGTGGTCACAATCAATGGAAACTATACCGGTTGAGCACGGCTTTGTACTGGCGGGGATTTTATTCTGCCTGGGCCTGATTGGGGTGTTGACGCGACGGAATGTAGTTTTCGTCCTAATGTCGCTGGAAATCATGCTGAATGCCAGCGGGCTGGCATTTATCGTTGCGGCTGCGCGCTGGGGGCATGCGGAAGGTCAGGTTATGTTCCTGATGATTCTGACGCTGGCTGCGGCAGAAGTAGCGGTCGGGCTCGGGCTTATCATTCAGATGTTCAGACGATTCCAAACCGTTGATATCAACGTACTGAGTGAGATGAAGGGTTAGAGGCCGGGATTATGCTTGAACTAATTTGGCTTCTGCCCGCGTTTCCGCTGCTTGGCTTTCTTGCTCTCGTGCTTACGGGCGGTCGGCTTCCGATGCAAATCGCAGGCCCAATAGGGGCGGGATCGATCGGTCTTTCTTTTGCTGTAGCGGCGCTTGTGGCATCTGAATTCCTAAATTCCGGGCTAGAAAGCTTCACCTATGAAGCGTGGGTCTGGATGTCTGTCGGCGGATTTAACCCGGGCTTTACGTTTTATCTGGATGGCTTATCAATGGTAATGATGCTGATCATTACCGGTGTAGGATTTCTGATTCATCTCTACGCAACTGGCTACATGTCAGACGACCCCAGCTTCGCGCGTTTCTTCTCTTACATGAACCTGTTCGTTTCGGCGATGCTGATGCTGGTTCTGGGTGACAATCTGGTGCTGCTCTATCTGGGATGGGAAGGCGTTGGATTGTGCTCATATTTGCTAATAGGGTTTTGGTATACCAATCCGACAAATGGCTATGCCGCCAGGAAGGCCTTTGTGGTTACTCGAGTGGGGGACACGTCGATGGCGATCGGGCTGTTCCTGTTGTTCGCTCAGCTGGGAACCCTGAACATTCAAGATATGCTACACGCCGCAGAAATGCAGTGGTCAGTAGGTTCAGGCTTCGCCGTTGCAGCTTCCCTTCTGCTGCTGGGTGGCGCGGTTGGCAAATCAGCGCAACTTCCGCTCCAGACATGGCTGCCAGACGCAATGGCCGGACCCACGCCAATAAGCGCCCTTATCCACGCAGCACCTATGGTGACCGCCGGCGTGTATCTTATTGCCCGGACGCATCCGCTGTTTGAAATGGCGCCTTCGGTGCAGTTATTGGTGGCGCTGATTGGACTGGTCACGCTATTGCTGTCCGGCTTTACGGCAATGACACAATCGGATATCAAGCGCATCCTTGCCTATTCGACAGTCAGTCAGATTGGTTACATGTTTCTGGGGCTTGGAGTCGGAGCTTGGTCTGCAGCGATCTTCCACCTGATGACTCATGCCTTTTTCAAGGCGCTGTTGTTCCTTGCCTCCGGTACCGTAATCCTGAGCCTGCATCATGAACAGAACATATTTAAGATGGGAGGCTTGCGCAAAGCGCTGCCGGTTTCCTTTTTCTCTTTTCTGATTGGCAGCCTGGCTTTGACCGCTTTTCCCTTCACCTCAGGTTACTTCAGCAAGGATGAAATTCTGCTCGGTGCGCTTGAATTGGAGGGAGTAGGATTCTGGTTCTGGCTGGGAGGCGTGGTTGGAGCCTTCTTTACCGGAATCTATACGTTTCGTCTGTTTTTCATTGTCTTCTTCGGCGACAGTCATGCAGAACACCCGCCCGGTAAAGAAGTAGGTGGGTGGCACATGAATGGTCCCCTTATACTCCTGATGACTCTCGCGCTTGCTGGGGGTTTTATCCACGTTCCCTTAGACGATGTGTTCAGCCATGGGGAAGGCTATGGCGAACACCATGTCAGCGGCTTGATACATGGCATCATGATTGCGGTGCCTCTGCTGGGAATCGCGGTTAGCTATCTGTTCTTCATGTCGAAAACCTTCTCTGTAGATAAGCTGATGGCGAGCGCTTTGGCAAAGAAGCTGCATGCTTTCTGGTTTGGCGGTTGGGGCTTCGATACGCTTTATAACGCGGTGCTTGTCAGGCCATTTCTCTATCTTGCGCGGGTGAATCGCAAGGATATTGTTGACAGTTTCTATGCATTGGTTGTCACCGTCTCGCAAGCGGCCAACGGGCTTATCGTCAAGTCGCAAACCGGTTCCTTACGTTGGTATGCCTTGACCGTGGCAGGCGGCCTGGTTGTGATGGTGTCTTTGGGAGCCACGCTATGATTCTGGTCACACTTATTGCGGTTCTGTTTGTCGGTGGTCTGGCATGTTGGTTGTCTGAGCGATTCAATCCAAATTTGCCCAGGGTAATTGCTTTACTCACATTGCTCCTCGATTTTGCGCTGATGTTTTCTCTTTTGGGCGCTGAGAGCACTTCAACGTGGGTGGCAGTTTTAGAGGCACCTTGGATTTCCCGTTTTGGTATCTCGTTTTACCTTGCTGCCGATGGCCTGAGTGTTCTGCTGCTGATGCTTACGGCCTTTTTGGGAGTAGTCGCCGTCGGAGCGGCGTGGGATGAAGTGCAGGATCGGTCGGGCTTTTTCTATTTCAACCTACTGTGGACGCTGGCTGGTGTGGTCGGCGTTTTCACCGCGCTAGATTTGTTTTTGTTCTTCTTCTTCTGGGAAGTCATGCTGATACCCATGTATCTGATTATCGCCATATGGGGGCATGAGAATAAGAATTACGCCGCGATGAAGTTCTTTATCTTCACTCAGGTGACAGGGATGATGATGCTGGTTTCAATCTTGGTGCTGGCTTATTTTCATTACCTACAGTTTGGTTCACTGAGCTTTAACTATCACGACTTGCTTAATGTCAGCCTTACCGGTGAGATGGGTATGTGGGTGATGCTGGGCTTCTTTATCTCCTTTTCTACCAAGTTGCCGAGCATGCCCTTCCACTCTTGGTTGCCGGATGCGCATAGTCAGGCGCCCACCGCCGGCAGCGTCGTATTGGCTGGTGTGCTTCTGAAGACGGGGGCCTACGGTTTGATCCGGTTTGCAGTGCCGTTTTTTCCCGAAGCTTCGATGGCCTTCGCTCCGATCGCCATGACGCTGGCGGCAGTGAGTATCCTGTATTGCGCTAAGGTGGCGTTCGCGCAAGATGACATCAAACGGCTCATAGCCTACACCAGTGTGAGTCATATGGGCTTCGTGACGCTTGGTATTTATGCATGGAACGAGCTGGCACTCCAGGGTGCCGTAATGACGATGTTGGCGCACGGGTTGAGTGCAGCAGCATTATTCATGCTTGCCGGAGGGCTGCAACACAGAATTCACACCCGAAATATGCCCGAAATGGGCGGGTTCTGGCCGAAAGTGCCAAAGATGACCGCCGTCGCGATATTTTTCTCGGTAGCTGCGCTCGGTATGCCCGGCCTTGGCAACTTCATCGGTGAATTTCTGGCCCTTATCGGGGCTTTTCAGGCCAACGTCACGCTGACCGTTGTCGCCGCATTCGGTCTTATCCTGGCATCAGTCTACTCGTTGTGGGTACTGCAAAAAGTGTTTCAGGGCGAATATAGCAACAGGAGCTTTGATGATTCGCATCTCACTGATTTGAGCCGTCGTGAGATGTTGTACTTTGCCGCGATGATGATTGGTCTGGTATGGATGGGGTTGTACCCTCAGACTTTCTTGAGCATGTCTGAGCCCGTGCTGGCACAGTTGTTGTCAGACTCCACGCAGACGCTGGTGACCTCTCTAGAGGGTGGATTATGACAATTACAATAGCCGATCTGTTACTGATCTTGCCTATGTTGGTGCTGACCGGCACGGCGGTGCTTGCGATGTCTGCTATCGCTGTAGGCCGTAATTATCCGGTGACAGCGTTTATCACTGTCGCGGGCTTGTTGCTCGCTGCCTTGAGCGCAGTTACGCTGATGCCGGATGCCAATCAACAGGTCACTCCGCTTTTAATTATCGATCCCTTTTCTTTGTTTTTTACAGCGGTAATCTGCCTAAGTGCCATGTTCATAGCGGTACTAAGCTATCCCTTTCTTGAAGGTCTGGATGACGATCGTGAGGAATACTTTCTGCTATTAGGCGTTGCAACTGTCGGAGCGGTTGTGCTGGTGAGCAGTAATCATTTCGTCAGCGCCTTGCTGGGACTGGAGACGCTGAATATGTCGCTATACGGTATGGTGGCCTATACAGTACATTCCCGAAAGGCTGATAAATATCCTTTGGAAGCGTCGGTGAAGTATCTGGTTCTCTCCGCTGCCGCATCCGGATTTTTGCTGTTCGGGATGTCGCTCGTTTACGGGCAAACGGGCACTCTGGCTTTTGCTAGCTTGGCAGATTTGTCGGAGTCGGGCCTCGGGACCGGATTTTCTGTTGTCGGACTGCTGCTGATCACCGCCGGGCTCGCATTCAAACTGTCACTGGCGCCTTTTCACATGTGGACGCCAGACGTATATGAGGGGGCTCCGCTGCCCGCCACGACCTATTTGGCAACAATCGGCAAGGCGGCGGTTTTCGTGGTGCTGTTACGCTTTGTGGAAATTTCCGACGCGTTAAATCTGACGGGAACTCTGGCAGTACTTTCCTTATTGGCTATACTTTCAATCCTGGCGGGTAACCTGCTGGCATTGCTGCAGCAGAACGTGAAGCGATTGCTGGCTTACTCTTCTATAGCCCATATGGGCTATCTGCTGATTGCGGTGGTCGCAAGCTATTACGTCGAGGGCCGCGTGGGGATAGAGGCGATAAGCTTTTATCTTGTCGCCTATATCATCATGTCATTGGGAGCTTTCGGCGTGACGT
>JASMER010000349.1:292-931 GCA_030752195.1 Gammaproteobacteria bacterium | reverse complement strand
GGTCCGCGTTCGCTCGTCACTACTAACGGAGTCTCGGTTGATGTCCTTTCCTCCAGCTACTTAGATATTTCAGTTCGCTGGGTTTGCCTCCCTTGCGGGATAAACCAATATGGTTTGGGTTTCCCCATTCGGAAATCTGCGGATCAAAGCCTACTCACGGCTCCCCACAGCTTATCGCAGCGTGTCACGTCCTTCATCGCCTCTCTGTACCAAGGCATCCACCAAATGCTCTTCAAGACGCTTGATCGGACCGTACATGAAAGTAGTAACCGGTCAGACAACCATTACTACAATATAAAAATTCATTTTGAAAAATTTTATAGTACAATCCGTAAGCTGGATAGCATATTAATTATGCTACCACATTATTTGGGATCATTTTCACCAACTATTTCAAACAGATTAACTATATCAGTTTATAGTAACTGCCTTGTTAAATATTTGAACTTTTACAGACAGTGGTAGGCACGGGCAGATTTGAACTGCCGACCTCACGATTATCAGTCGTGCGCTCTAACCAACTGAGCTACGCGCCTTTAGCTGTAGCAAAACTATAATTTAATAAGTTCAAAAAGAAGAGATTCAAAGACGGCGGCATGCAATTTTGTATTTTCCTTAGACAGGAGGTGATCCAGCCGC
>JASMER010000349.1:0-282 GCA_030752195.1 Gammaproteobacteria bacterium | reverse complement strand
TTACGACTTCACCCCAGTCGCTGACCCTACCGTGGCCGGCTCCCTCCTAAAAGGTTAGGATACCGTCTTCGGGTAAAACCAACTCCCATGGTGTGACGGGCGGTGTGTACAAGGCCCGGGAACGTATTCACCGTAGCATGCTGATCTACGATTACTAGCGATTCCAACTTCATGCTCTCGAGTTGCAGAGAACAATCCGAACTGAGACGGCTTTTTGGGATTTGCTCCAGGTTGCCCTATTGCTTCTCTTTGTCACCGCCATTGTAGCACGTGTGTAGCCCA
>JASMER010000348.1 GCA_030752195.1 Gammaproteobacteria bacterium | reverse complement strand
GAAATGATCGTTCAGCACTCAGATCCGGACAAGGACGCGGCCGGGCTGGCAACTGAGGGAGCTAAGCGGAATGTTCAGCTGTTGCTTGAGCTTGAAGCAAGCTGCGGCAATCAGACACTTACCGCGCGGACAAAACACGTCATGGCGGCTTATTCTCTGACCACCTCATCAAAAACGAGAACGTCGAGGCCATTACTGCCGGCCAGGACCGGAGCCGAAACCCACCGCAGCAATCTTTTAGACTCGTTATCTGATAACCATGACCGTCTTCGCGCCGAGACAGCTGACCTGTGGCGAAGGCTACAGATTGAAAATGTATGGCGGACGGAGCAACAACTGAAAATCGACCTGAGCAACCGCAGTCTTCAGTGAAGCACCAGAAAATTGCCGTCTGGAAGCGCTGCGACCGCAGGGAAACTGAAGTTGGCGATCTGGACTTGTTCTGCCAACGGAAAGTCGGTTTCGACTCCGCCAGCCGTATAGATGCGCAGATTAAGTCTTCCTCCGCGACTGTGACTGACAGACTCACCCCAGGCAATCAGCCTGTCACCTCGATGATTGAAAGCGACCGCAGGGTTTTTTTGCCGGGTTTCGGTAAAAGGCTCGCCCACCCGGGACGGTTTTGTCGGCTCCCCTAAACTCATCTGTACAACACGACCCATGGTTTCGAATACAAGCCAGGGCTGCGCTGAGCGGTCGTTTGCGATATCGTTTGTGCTTAAGGGGCAATAGGTTGCCTCCCACTCCTGCAGCGCACTGACCGACCGATATTGCCAGCTCAACGAGTGATCGAACATGCCAGCAGCAGTAAGCACCTGCATGTGTCGACCGGACCCGTCGACTGCCGAGCGGTAGGCGACCGTCAACGAATCGGGACTCAAAAACTCAGCAGCCATGGAACAACAAGCACAGGCCCCAAACTGCGAATCGCTAATTCTAAGCTCATCGCCAAAACTAGCACCACCATCAGCTGAAAACCGGGCAACCATGGTGCGCTCCGCCTCGCGACTGA
>JASMER010000347.1 GCA_030752195.1 Gammaproteobacteria bacterium | reverse complement strand
GTTAGCTCTGATAGTGATCCTTTCGCCAAGCGAGAGGCCGGGAAGTATGAGAAGCCCATACCCAGCAGAGAATTCATACTCGAGAAACTCGAGGAAGCAGGAACACCCGTGCAGCTCGATGAGTTGTTCTTGCTGCTCAAGCTGCGTGATGTAGATCAGCATGAAGCCTTAAGGCGACGACTTATTGCGATGTCTCGGGATGGCCAGCTCATCAGCAATCGAAAGGGCGCGTTTGGCTTGACATCTCATATGGATCTGAAACCCGGCAAAGTCACCGGCAAAAAAGATGGCTATGGCTTTTTTGAATCGGAAGATGGGTCTGAGGATATTTATTTGAGCGCGAAGGAAATGGCCAGTCTGTTTGACGGAGATAGGGTCATGGCCAGGGTGACGGGCATTGATAGCCGCGGACGCAAAGTAGGATCGGTTGTTGAAATTCTTGAACGCCGCCATGAGGAGATCGTGGGACGCTATTACGAGGAGTCGGGTTTTGGCATGGTCGTGCCTGACAGTAAACGGATTCCCCACGAACTCATCATTCCTGATAAACACCGGCACGGCGCTACTGACGGGCAGTTCGTGGTCGCGCGGATCACCGACTATCCATCCAAGCGTCGGAAGGCACTGGCCGAGGTCACCGAAATACTCGGTGATGTTGCGACACCGGGGATCGAGATCGCCATTGCTTTGCGAAGTTTTGAAATCCCTCACCTTTGGTCAGCAGCAGTAAAGAAACAAACCAAAGCGCTCAGCCAGGAGGTGTCTGCTAAAGACACTATAGGGCGGTTTGATTTGCGTGACCGTCAATTCGTTACCATTGATGGCGAGGATGCGAAGGACTTTGATGATGCCGTGTATGCAGAGAGGGCCCGCCTCGGAGGCTGGACACTCTATGTCGCGATTGCCGATGTGTCCCACTATGTGAAGCCCGGGTCCGCGCTGGATGCTGAGGCCAGAATTCGCGGCACGTCAGTGTATTTTCCCGGCCACGTGGTTCCCATGCTGCCCGACAAGCTGTCGAA
>JASMER010000346.1 GCA_030752195.1 Gammaproteobacteria bacterium | reverse complement strand
CGCGACCGGTTTGTGCGTCATTGTCAGTGAGGAATATCGCAGAGCCGCCAAGCTGGTTCATCGCGACCTCGAAAGCAACTCGGGTTCGGGTAGACGCTTTAGAGAACATCAGTCCCAACGTCTTCAACTCAGCTCGCATGGCTTGCTGAGGCTCCTGCTTCAATTCTATGGCACGTTTAATAATCTTCTCGAGTTCTCGCTGAGACAAGTCTTTTAACGTGAGAAAATGCTGCATAGTCATGTCCAACCGATGTCGCACAGCCCCGGACTGTGCCTTTTATCTCAGCTAAGAATAGGACGAATGTTTTCTGTTGGGGCTTATAACACTGCCGGTGCGAGGATTATAGCGAAGTGCGGCAAAGTAGCCAGTTCTGCCCTGTCAGCGATTGTAGCTCAAGGAAGCTTCAAGTAGTCTGTTGTGCTGACGTATCAACATCGAAATTGTCTGAGTAGTTTATGACGTGAATGCCGTAGAACTGAAGCTTTTCGCCAGCCGGATTGAGGCCATTTGTGATGAAATGGGCGTCGTGCTTCGGCGGGCTGCTTTTTCTCCAAATATCAAAGACCGGTTGGACTTTTCCTGCGCGCTGTTTGAGCAAGATGGCCAATTGATCGGCCAGGCTGCGCACATTCCCGTGCATCTCGGTAGTATGGCGTTTGCTATGGGAGATTTAGTCCGTCAGAGAGCTTGGCGCCCGGCAGACATGCTGGTGGTCAATGACCCCTACCTCGGTGGAACCCATTTACCTGATGTTACGGTGATCGCGCCGGTCTTTGTTAGCAATACTTTGATTGGGTTCGTTGCCAATCGCGCACATCATGCGAACATTGGCTGCGAAACGCCAGGCTCCATGCCGATGTCGCAGCATCTTGAAGAAGAGGGGTTAGTGATTCCACCCACCTTGTTGTTTTCCTCAGGTCAACTGCAACAATCCTGCCTGGATCTTCTTCAAATGCCTGCTGGCAGATTAGACGGAGATCTTGCTGCGCAAGTTGGGGCGAGTCAGCTTGGAGTTCAGAGATTATGCGAATTTGTCAATGGAATAGGTCGTGTATCATTCAATGCTGGTATACACGAGCTGGACGTCTATGCCGAT
>JASMER010000345.1 GCA_030752195.1 Gammaproteobacteria bacterium | reverse complement strand
CTCACCCCACTGTTTTATAAAGGTGCCATCCGGTGCAAATTTCATAATGCGTGCCGTATTTCCTGAAGCACGACCTTCCTCCATTGCCTGGATGCTGATCATACTCTGGCCGTTGTGCCCGTCTGACACATAAATACTGCCATCAGGTCCGACAATGACATCGTTGGGCTGATTGAACACATCAGAGCCGGTGCCGACTTGGCCGGGCTTACCAAGACTCATAAGCAACTCACCGTCAGCGCTGAACTGATGCACCTGATGACCCTTTGTGCCTTCAGCATTTGCGGCAAAGTCAGTAACCCAGACAGTGCCATCGGCAGCCGCATGAATACCGTGAGGTGTCTGCATCAGGCCTCCACCAAAGTTCGCTAACACCTCACCCGTATGGCGATCGAATTTGAAGATGGGGTCAACCGGATTGGTGTCACAGTTTACCGGCACACCCCCGCCGAAACTGGACGCACCGCAGCGCTCGTAAGCCCAGATGTGCCCGTCGATCGGGTCAATGTCGATACCGGCTGTGGAACCCCAGTTCCGCCCTGCAGGGAGTTCCCCCCAGTTGGGCACAACCACCGGATTAGGGTTGGGTAAGCCTTCGCCGGTAATGAAATCTGTATCCCCAGCCGATGCGGCGCCGGTTGCAGCAAGCGCGACACACACCGAGAGTGAAGACAAAAGAGACCTGGATGACGACATAACAACTTCTCCTTATAGCTATTCTTGAGGCGTTGAGGACTTGAGTTTACACCAGTGAAACAAGGCCCACACCTGTTTATCAATGATTTGGGCTCTTGATGGGTGAAAGACGGACTCTGTGCCGCTGTTTCCTCACAGTTACTCAAGCCCTGCAAAGGATTAGGGGCTATACTGAAAGTCAAATTCTTGCTCATTCAAAGGAGTAACACGCGATGATCTACAGCCTGGGCGATGACTCGGTGGACATATCAGGGGAGGACTACTTCGTTGCCGAAAATGCGACGGTCGTGGGCAAGGTTAGGCTTGAGAACAACGCCAGCGTCTGGTTCAACGCGGTGATCCGAGGCGATAACGCACTCATTTCCGTAGGTGAAAACTCCAATATTCAGGATGGCGCCGTGCTGCATACAGATCCCGGCATCCCACTAATCATCGGCAAAAACGTCACTGTGGGGCACAAAGTCATGCTGCATGGCTGCCACATCGGCGACAATTCATTAATTGGCATTAATTCAGTCATTCTGAATGGAGCACAAGTCGGCAATAACTGCCTGATCGGGGCCAATACCCTGATTGCTGAAGGCAAGGAAATACCCGATGGCTCTCTGGTCATGGGCTCTCCAGCCAAGATCATCAGAACGCTCAGCGAGGAGCAGCAGG
>JASMER010000344.1 GCA_030752195.1 Gammaproteobacteria bacterium | reverse complement strand
AGGATCTTCAGGTTTACGCAGGTACCGACGATGAAGGCAACATGATTACTGAGCCGGCCGATCATCCAATGACCATCCGGGAGCTGATGAATCATACCGGGGGCCTGTCCTATGGCATTTTTGCTCAGTCGGCAGTAGACACTGCCTACGTTGAGGCAGGGCTTCTCAATGCGAACATGACCAATGCCGAGTTTGTCGCGGCACTCGGACAGATTCCTCTGAAGCACCAACCCGGTAGCCGCTGGGAATACAGTGTCTCTGTTGACGTACAGGGCTATCTGGTGGAAGTACTGTCCGGAATGAGCTTTGGCGAATTCCTCGACGAGAGAATCTTTAAGCCGCTGGAAATGACTGACACTGATTTTCACGTGCCTGAAGAGAAAATCAACCGCTTTGCCCAGATGTACGTTTACGGTTCAGAGGGACAGTTAATTCCCAGTGAAATGTTTGACAGCGCAGACTTCACCGTAGATATGGCCTTTGAATCCGGGGGGGGCGGCCTGGTGTCCACGGCCAGCGACTACATGCGCTTCAGCCAAATGCTGCTGAATGGCGGCGAACTTGACGGCGTGCGTATTCTCGCCCCACTAACGGTGGAACTGATGCATAGAGATCAGACACCTGCCGGCATGACCGGTCCGATGTCCGGGGCCGGCAACGGCACCGTCTTTGGCCTCGATTTTGCCGTCATTGAAGATCCGGTAGAGGCAGAAAGCTATTCAAGTGGGGAGTACTACTGGGGTGGTTTGGCAGGAACTTGGTTCTGGATCGACCCTGTCGAACAGGTAGTCTTTGTCGGAATGATACAGCAAGCGGGACAGGGACGCCCTGATGTCCGTAGTACCTCACGGCGCCTGTTCTATCAGGCCATCATCGATCCAAAAGGGGTGTAGCGTGTGGGGAAGTTAGCGAAAGCGATAAGCAGGTCGCTCAATTCCTAACGAAAGTCACCAACCCCACCGTGTAGCAGGAGGCCTCTTCCCGACCGGCGGCAGCGGCTCAGGAGAACTGGACGAAGGCCAAATGCAGTAGCACTGCCATCACCACCAGCAGCTGGAGTCCATTGAGCACCTCTGAGCGACGGTGCAGCTTATCGAAAATTTCTGTGGTCCCCGCCTCACCGGCTCGCGAGCGGTCCCGGTAATCATTGATCTGCGGCATCAGGTATTGACGACAGTACGCAGTCGATCCAGCAGTCAGCAGCATCAGGCTGGCATTTATAGGTGCGAAGGCAATCAGGGTCAACGCACCCAGCCCGGCCAGAATCAGAATCAACAGGTAGTACCAGGGGAACACCGCGCGCACAAATTTACCGGCCACATCGATGTCCAGCTTGACAAAAATAAGCGGCGCCATAACAAAGGAAAAAAACAGCATCG
>JASMER010000343.1 GCA_030752195.1 Gammaproteobacteria bacterium | reverse complement strand
TAAGCGCGGTGATAACGCAGGGTTTTCTGTTCACCTTAAGCAGTGGCTTGAGTGCTTTTACCCACAGCAGTGGGACAAAAGCATTGATTCGCATCACCGACTCCAAGGGAGCAATTGAGGCATTCTCCAGCCTTTTCTCCGGTGACAGACCCTCATGATGCAGTATGCCATTACAGATCGTTACCCTATCAAAGCCGACACCGGATTCCCGCAGTTCAGCGCAGACCGCGTCGATCGATAACTCGGTGTAGTCGCATTGCAGCCTTTGCAGACGACTGCCTGCAGATGTTTCCTCAAGGCCGCCCGCCTGGCGACTCACTGCTACTATCGAGTCTCCCTGCTTTAGGTATTGCTGAATAAGAGCCTTCGCGATTGCACTGCCTGCACCTATTACCAGTTGCTGCATGATTTCAGCGAATATCCTTGTTCTGTGATGTTTCAGCAGTTGCGCTGGCGGAGATCTTGTAGCAGGACTCAGTATCGCATCTTGAAGAACCGGTGAGTAGGCGCGAAATCTGACGTCGGTATTTAGCAAAAAACAGATAGCCCAAATCGGCGAACCAGCGTATCAGCGGCAGGCGTAACAGCTTCAACCATCGGTGGCGGCCGACCAGAGCCCATGCTTGCTGAGTGACATCCAGCCCGTAGATCAGTGTCCCATTTGCCCATTCCCCGTGAAGCACACGGTCGGCTTCAACCGGATTTATGTGGGGAAACCGCTGCTTGAAGTCTGGTCGATTAATATCTTCCAGACGCAACTTTCCGGCATCGTCAAGTTGGCGCAACTGCTTCATCTCCGTCGCACAAAGCGGACAGCGACCGTCGTAGAAAATCGTTAGTTCGGTATCGTTCATAAGAATTCACTGTATCAGGGCTATGACTGCCAGGTGAGCTAGGCAAACAACAGAGGTGAGCGTTAGCCGAAATTTGAGATAAGCTGAGTCCATTCCCTGCTGCTGCAGACCCCGTGTTTTGTGCTCAACCAGATAGACCAAAATAAAGCCCGTCATCGATAACAGAAGGCCTGCCGACAAATAGTCTCTTCCCAGCAGGCCAGCCAGCCATGCCGTCAGGGCAAATACGTTACTGCCAATCAGTAACAGGCGGCCGACATTGGGTTCCTCCAGCTCCTTTGCCTTACCCCACAAAGCGCCAGCCAGAAAACTCAGGATAATCACGCCGTAACTCAGAAACAGGTGCGGCGCTGACCATGCCCCGAAAGACAGCTCCGCATACGCAGCCCAGACCGCGGCGAGGAACGGCAGCAAACCGGCATAGCCCAAAGAATTGATCACTCGCGAATGTATCATGCTCCGCACAACAACCGGAATTTGCAAATGAAATACGCACAAACATCACCAGCAGTTCTTCAGTCAGGTCTGAATCAGTGGCCGCAGCGTATTCCAAGCCATGCAACAAGCCCTCAATCTGCAGTACCGACGCCTTCGC
>JASMER010000342.1 GCA_030752195.1 Gammaproteobacteria bacterium | reverse complement strand
GACTGAACCGGGGGCTGCAGATGGCCGTCAACTCCAGATCACTCTCGCCGGTGTTGCTAATACGTTGTCGAGTGCCGGGCGGGATTAGTACGACGTCACCCGCGTTCACTGCAGCGGCAGCGGCATCGCCAACCTCGACAAGCCCCTGCCCGCGGAGAATGACATAGCGTTCATAGGTTTCGGTCAGCCAGTGCCACGCTGTCTGCTGCCCTGGCAGCACCCTGACATGGGCGATCGAGACCGCACTGTCCTGATCAGTATTAGAGACTTCGATGATGTAACAACCTTCCTTGAAGTAGTACTCGTCGGAGCTTTGGAGTTTCCTGACGTAAGGATGCATGGGTGTCTATTAGGCCTTGTTTCAGAATTTAGGAGCCCTGTTTGTGCGAAGCCGCAGTCTAGGGTTTTCGGAATCTCAGGGTGAACCGATCGGTATTGCCCCGGATGCCGGGAGTGCCGACTTCCTGTGTGAGATCGTCTTCAGGATGGTAATGAAGCTGGCTGTAATCTTCGAATTTAAAGCCGAGCTCGGTCAGTTCCTTAATGACTACTACCGGATCGAGACGGCGACCTATCGTGCGATTATCAGGTTGCATATGACGACGTGTGTGATCAACAACTCCGTAGACACCACCGGATTTCAGCGCCTCGAATACGGCCCGGTTCAGATGAGTCCGCCGCTCATCGTTGAGGTTGTGTAAATTCCAGAAGGTCAGTACCAGATCGAAGTCTGCTTCAGCAAAGCTGAATTTAGGAATATTCAGCAGGGTGAGCTCTTCGTTGATGGCTGAAGTGCATTCCAGACCCGGGAGCGCCATGACTTCATTTTGGAAGGTTTCACTGAGACCTATGGCGAACACCAGTTGCCCGTCTCCACTGCACAGAACCGGCCCTAGGATCTTCGACCAATACCCACTTGCCGGGGAAAGCTCCAGCACTTTCATGCCGCTGTCGAGGCCAAAAAAACTCAGCGCTTGCGCAGGCTTACGATTGGTATCTCTGGAAATCTCGGATGGCTCTCTAATGCTGCTCTGAAGTACGCTTTCGATCAGGGAGCGGGTGCCGGCTGCATCAGCCGCAAATAGCTGGGCGCTGACGAAGAGCAGGATCAGAGAGAGTAAGGCTTGAGGCATACACTTATCATGTTTTGGTGCGACTGCCTGATTAAAACAAATTTCGCCTCAAATGTTTATCACTGATCCAAGCGGATGTGATGGCTCTCGGGATCCGGCGGCGGGTTATGTAGAATCCGGTGTAAATTCCAATCTTGGTTCCTGGCCGCCCGGTTGTGCTAGCATTCATGCCTATCTTTTAGTCAGCGGAAAAATAAGGGGGAAAGCGTTGCCAGCCTTGAGAAAAGCAAAAGCAGCGAGTGGGTGTCTTTTGGTAAGCCTGAGCCTTGCCTCTGGCACAGCGTATTCTCAGCAAGCCGAGGAGAACCGTGGCTCAGGTGGGATACCTGACCTGCAGG
>JASMER010000341.1 GCA_030752195.1 Gammaproteobacteria bacterium | reverse complement strand
GCCTGCTGCCGTGCTGATTGGGCCCACAGGCGAAATCTGGGTCGCTGATGGCCATCGTGGTGGTAATAACCGGATCATGAAGTTTTCATCAGGTGGTGATCTGCTTCTACAGCTTGGGGGTGGCGTTGGGGACACCAGCAGGGAGAGCGGGTTGTTCAATGACCCACACGATCTGAAGATGGATTCACAGGGACGCCTTTTCGTCGCGGACCGAGGCAATAACCGCATTCAGATCTTTTCGCAGGAAGGTCAGTTGCTCGATATCTGGACGCAATTCGGAAGACCGAGCGGTCTCTGGATCGATGCTGACGACACTCTCTACGTCGCGGACGGCATGTCCGGTGAGCAATGGAACCGAGGCTGGGAAAGGGGCATCCGTATTGGAGATGCCCGAACGGGTTACGTCACTGAGTTCATCCCGGATTATGAAATCCCCAACGGCAGCGGAATCGAGTTTCTCGCATCAGACCGGAACGGAAACATCTTCGCTGGTCAGGTCGGGCGACAGCGCTTTGAAAAGTACATACGGGTCAGACCATAATGTCGGACTCGACAATTCCCGAGTGGGTTCTCAGTTACTCGAACAAGCTCACCTGATTCAAAAATGATTCGATGTGCTGCGGCATTGAAACATTGGCTTCTAACTGTGGGCATGGCGCAACTGATTCGACCAGAGTATTCAGATTGATCACGCCGGCCCAGATTCCGTTATCATAATCGCTGTCCTTGTCTTTCGGTGGCCCACTGCGCACTTTGGCGACAGCCTCCTCGATGGGAATTTTGATCAACAGGGTCGCGTTGAGCTCCTGAGGCGTCGCTGCGCGAATCGTGGCCGCGCGGCCCGGGACAATATGGTTGATAAAAATATCGAGAATTTCCGCTTTGTTTTCTACCACTCTCTCTGCCTTTCCGAATACAGTCACCGAACGATAGTTGACCGAGTGGTTGAAACCGGTGCGGGCCAGCACGAGGCCATCCACTAGGGTCATACTGATGCAGGCGGTCTGTCCATCCAGCAGCGTGTTCAGCATCTGGTTTTGCAGATGACCATGCAGATAAAGGGCATCACCAATTCGCACGTAGGCATTGGGTAATACTCTGGCTTCTCCGTTTATGGTGTAGCCAACCTGACATAAAAACGATTTATCAAGCAGTGGATAGATTTCGTCACGCTGGTAGATGCCGCGACCGCTGTAGCGCGAAACTTTGGTGCGTTCCGTAGATTTCTGATCCGTCATGGGTGTTTCTCATTGTCGGTGTGCTGGCCGGACAGATTATCCGATCGTGATCGCCGCCCAGTATACATGTTCCTGCGGATTTGCTACCAAGTTGTCGGACACGCCACTACAGTCAGGAGAAACTGATGGTATTCAATAACGTGATACTGAAAGTCAAAGACCCGCAGCGGATTGATGAAATTGCTGGGCTGCTCAGTCAGCAGGCATCCTTATCATCAGTGGAGCCTGGCTGTGAGCGGTTTGACGTATTCCAGTCCGAAGAAGAGCCTGA
>JASMER010000340.1 GCA_030752195.1 Gammaproteobacteria bacterium | reverse complement strand
GCCAAAAAGTCAGTCCGCTCTCGAGAGTTGGGGTGTATGTTCCCGGTGGCAAGGCTAATTATCCCTCTTCGATGCTGATGCTCGCGATTCCCGCGAAAGTCGCCGGCGTGGAAGAAATCGTTGCTACTGTACCGACGCCCAATGATGACGAGGGGAAGTTAGTTTTCGCTGCTGCGGCACTCGCCGGTGTGAATAAAGTCTTCACGGTGGGTGGTGCGCAGGCGATTGCTGCTCTGGCTTATGGGACGGAAACAATCCCGCGCGTAGACAAGATCACCGGGCCGGGTAATATTTATGTCACCGTGGCCAAAAAACAGGTCTATGGAGAGGTTGGTATTGACATGATTGCTGGCCCCTCTGAATTAACCGTAATCTGCGACGGGTTAACCGACCCAGACTGGATTGCCATGGATCTTTTTTCGCAGGCGGAACATGATGAACAGGCGCAATCTATACTGATAACGACAGACTCTGAATTTCTGAAACAGGTCAAGAGTAGTATCGATAAAATGCTTCCACGGATGGAGCGACGCAAGATTATCGAGGCATCGCTACGCGACCGTGGGCTGCTGATTCTTGCAGAGGACCTTGGTGCAGCTGCCTGGGCCAGCAATCTGATTGCTCCGGAGCATCTCGAGGTATCGGTGGAAGATCCTGAACATGTTCTCGGGATGATCGAAAACGCTGGGGCTATATTTCTTGGCCGCTACACTGCTGAGGCTCTGGGCGACTACTGCGCCGGACCCAGCCACGTATTACCGACCTCCGGGACTGCTCGGTTCTTTTCCGCGCTGGGGGTGTACGACTTTCAGAAACGTTCATCAATCGTCAACTGTTCTGCGCAGGGGGCGAACAGCTTGGCCGAAACTGCCAGTGAGCTGGCGCGAAGTGAGCATTTACAGGCCCATGCCCTTTCTGCAGAATACCGTCTTAATTCTAAACTGGATTAAAACAGTTCGCACGAGCTTAGGCCTCTTTTGGTTCGATGACCACAGCCTGCCCAAAACCCAGAATTGTTGGGAGTTCAAACAGCTGACCGTCTCGAAAGATTTCAATCATGAGTGTTTCGCCCGGTTTGGCGTTGCGTATCTCCCGCATGATATTCTGACCGCTGCTGACTGGGGTGTTTCTGACCCGCGTGATGACGTCTCCGGGCATAATGCCTGCACGCTGCGCGGCACCGCCAGGGTCCACACTCTCAATCAACATTCCTCGCACGCTGTCAACGCCGAAAAACAGTTGGCTCGATTGCGCGGTCAATGCTTCACCGGTGATGACTCCGAGATACCCTGAATTGTGTGCGATGGCATCAGCGACCATTTGATTCATCGCGTTTATCGCGATGTTTGCAGGAGTAGCAAAGCCGATGCCCTCGAAGCTTCCAGATTCTGAGAAGATTGATGAGTTTATGCCGACTAGCCTGCCTTCTCGATCGATAAGAGCGCCACCAGAGTTTCCGGGATTAGTCGCTGCGTCAGTCTGAATGAATCCCTGACTGTTGTCGGGTTCGCTGCTCA
>JASMER010000033.1 GCA_030752195.1 Gammaproteobacteria bacterium | reverse complement strand
GCTCGGATCGTGTCATACTGCCGGTCAAAGCGGTCTGCCGCCGCATGGATATACTGACGCGACTCTGACGACTGAAATTTACCAGCAAAAGCCCGGCCATCAACATATTCGGGAGGCTCGATACCTGCCAGAGACAAGGCGGTCGATTTGAAATCAACAAAGCTGATCAGCTGATCGTCAAGCTCTCCTGCTCGCCACTTATCTGGATAGCGAATAATCATCGGCACCTGCAGGCCTGCGTCATAAAGGAGACGCTTTTGCCGGGGCAAAGGGCCGCCGTGATCGGAGAACCAGAAGATCACAGTGCTCTCCAGTAAGCCGTCCTGCTCCAGTTCTTCAAGAATCTGGCCCACCTGCTCGTCCATGGCAACAATATTTGAGTAAACCTGCCGCACGTCTCGTTGGGCCACAGCGGTATCGGGCAGGTAGGGCGGGATCGGCACCTGAAGATCCTCAGAAACCAGAAGCGGATTTTCGGCCTGCACCCAGACTTGGCTCTCGTGGGTTATGTTGAAATTAAAGACAGAAAAAAACGGCTGATCCAGCCGCCGATTACGCCAGTGAGCGGTACGGCTGCTGTCATCCCAGGCCGTAACCGCCTTGCGGAACTGGTAATCCTCCTTGGCATTGTTGCTCGTGTAATAGCCGGCTTCCCTGAAATATTGGCTGTGCATTTTGACAAAAGGCGGAGGCACGGCTTCATAGGGAATCAGACCATCAACACCAAATCCGGACACGTTTGTCGTTCTCATGTGCTGCGCGCCAATTCTGTTTTGGTACATGCCTGTTGCCAGAGCAGCACGGCTCGGTGCACAGACTCCGGAAGTAGAAAATACCCGGGTGTAGCGAACCCCTTCCGCCGCAAGCCGGTCCAGATTCGGCGTCGCCACCGTGTAGTCTCCGAACGCCGGGACAATTGGACTGAGATCTTCCGCAACCAGCCACACGATATTCGGCACATCAGGAAGGACCGGTTGATCCGTAGGGGCTTGGTGAGGCGCATCACAAGCGCAAACAAGTAGCGCGGTGAGAAATGAAAAAGCCAGTTGTTTCATCGGTGATTACTAACCGTTGCGACTTCAAAGCACGAGCTGCCAGTTTCTGGCATCACCCGCACCGCAGTCAATATAGCAGGCTGCTGCCCGGGCTCTGGTACCCGCCGAATCCAGAGAACTTTAACTTCGCACCCGCCCGGAAGATGCTGCTATTGCCATCCGACAGGCCGGAGCAACCGGGCAGGGTAGCGCTTCCTATTTGGACGTCAGGGCGGGCACTTCTGCAATGGCCATTCCCGCCGACCTATTCGGTGCCCACGCCGGGAATGGCAATCGGGTGTCCCACTCACCCAAGGCTCTTTCAATACTCTCAGTTGATCGCTTTGATTACCTCTCTTGCAAGGCCCCAACGATCGAACCCCTGTCTACCGTAGTCAAGACCGCGGCGCACAATAACTAGATCATGGGATGGCACGATAATCGTAAACTGTCCACGGTTGCCATTTGTCATGTAAGCGTCCTCAGGGACATCTGTTCGGTCATCCGGAACCAGCCAGAACTGTCCCCCATACATATTTCCAATATCCGAGGTCGCAGGGGCTGGAGTGGTCACGAAATCAATCCACTGCTCGGAAAGCAGGCGCTCTCCGTTCCAGACGCCTCTTTGTAGATACAGCAAACCGAAACGGGCCAAGTCTCTCGCGTTAGTGTAGACCTGGCTGCTGAGAATAAAATCACCAAAGCGGTCGGTGCTTACCAGGGTGTTCCTCATACCGATTTTGTCCAACAGCGCCTTCCTAGGAAACTCAGCGTATTCTCGCTCGCCCCCAAGTGCTCGCTTCATAGCAAAAACCGCAAGTAGCGTGTCATAGTTCTCGTAATCCCACCGAGTGCCCGGCTCACGTATCAGGCCTCGCTCTCGCGCATCTTCGATCGAGCTGTCACCTGCCCAGTAGGACATACCAGAACCTGTGGCATATTCCATTCGATTATTGTCAATTGATTGTAGCCCGGTTGACATATTCAGAGCGTGACGGAGCGTGATCGCATTGCGTGGATCGGTTTCCGGGGAGCTGGTCGAGGGGAGCCACTCAAAACCCAGAGGGCCGTCCAGCTCCAGGCGACCCTCGTCTACCAGCATACCAATGAGGGTCGCGGCTATACTCTTTGCTGTCGACCAGGTGCGCGTCCTTGTCGTCATGTCAAAGCCATCGGCATAGCGCTCATGGACTATTTCGCCCCGATAGACCACCATCAGGCTAATCGTACTCTGTTCGGGTGTGGGACGGTCAAACGCCCAATCCGATGCACGCTGCAAGGCGCCGGCGTCTACCTCAGCCGGCAACGCTTTGTCTTCTACCAGGTCACCATCAGGCCAGGGAATCTGAGAGGGATTACCCGGCGGGTAAGGCAACGTGAGCTCTGGCAACTGATCTGCATCGGCCAGGGTTTGGTCAGGAGGTAATATGACGCAGCCAATGCCTTCACGAAAAACGGCCCGCATCGTTGGTACCTGTCCAGCGGCGCCTACCTCAACGCCCTGCTCGTCCCAGGCAACATGGTAATCGCCGCCCTCCGGTGTGCCGATTGGGTCAGTAAAGAAAGCCAGCTCTCTGTCATACACCTGCTCAATCGTGCGCTGAGAGGTGAACAGACCATTACACATAAATACGGCTTGTTGCCCTCTTCTTATCATCTCTCGTTGATGCTGCCAGTAGTCGTAGCTTCTTTCCTGCTGTGCCATCGCGGCTTCCGGCAGCAAGGCAATACCACCGAGCGCCGCCGTAACCAGTAATATGCAAGGGAGGGTTCTCATCATGCGAGCTCCTTTGTTATTTAATTGTTTTGTTGGTTTCCACACCATTCTATGCTGGCGGCAGGCTGCCGCACAAACTCGAAATTGGCAGCGACTAGTCTTCCTGCCGAAATGGCAACAGGCCTCTCGCTTCATCGCGATAGGACTCTACGTGAACACGTTCCTCCTGCAGGAAACGGTCAATCGCCAGTGAGAACCCTTCATTGCCAATCCAGTGGTTGGAATAAGTAAGAATCGGCTCAAAGCCTCGCTGTATTTTGTGCTCTCCCTGAGCGCCTGAATCAAACAATTGCAGCTCATTGGCGATCGCATATTCCTGCCCCTGATAATAGCAGGTTTCAAAATGCAGGAACTGATGGTCGGCCAGGGATCCCCAGTATCGCCCGAACAACTTTTCTGAATTTTTGAAAAACAATGCAGCAGCCGTATTCTTCCCTGCCAGACGCGCATTTATCATCAGAATCTGTTCGGGCATGGATTGTGCGAGCCCTCTGAAAAAAGATTCCTTTAAGTATCCCTGCATGCCTCTGACCAGATAGGTAGACTGATAAAAGCGATAAAACTCAGCCCACTGCTGATCGGAAATCTCAGACCCTTCCGTGATCGAGAACTGGAACCCTTGTTCCTGAACTTGGCGTCTTTCTCGTTTAATCGATTTCCTTTTTCTGGAACTGAGTTTCTCGAGAAAGTCGGGGAATGATCTATAGTCTCTGTTGTACCAGTGGAATTGTGTGGCGATTCTCGACTTCAGCCCCAATCTAGTCAGAGAGGCGCTCTCCTCCCGTTGCGGAAACAACACGTGCCATGACGACAAATCGAGGGAAGTTGCTTTCTCTATCAGCTTCTCGACAATCACGCTCATAATAGCATCCCGGTCTAGACCGTCAGCGACAAAGATCCTCTGACCATGGCTAGGAGTGAAAGGCGCTGCCGTAACCAGCTTGGGATAATAGTCGTAACCATGGCTCTGATATGCATTCGCCCATGACCAGTCAAAGACATATTCACCCCAGCTGTTGGTTTTCCGATACAGCGGCATAACCGCGAGCGGGGATGTCTCTTCGGTGCTGGCCGGGTCGCCCTCATACAGCGCCAGATGATAGGGCTGCCATCCGGTTCCCTCAGTAGTGCACCCTGTCCTTTCCAGTTCATACAGGAACTCGTAGCGAGTAAACGGATTCTCTGTGCCTGTCAGGCCGTTCCACTTGCTGGCGCCCAGCAATGACAGGGACTCCAAAAATTGTGCGCTGTAGCGGGGTTCCTGTTTGTCCATGGAAAGAAGTGCGCCCGACGGTCTAATTGGGTAGCATTGGATCGATCTTTGATGCCTGACTCAGTGTACAGTCACCCCGTGGAATCGCCTAATCTCATACGACGGATTAACGATAACAGGCCAAGCCTGAGGAAATCCGAAGCTAAAGTGGCGGACTTTGTTCTGTCGAACACCAATGAAGTCATCACCATGCGTATTGTTGATCTGGCTTCTCTGGCCATGGTCAGCGAGCCCACCGTCATCCGTTTCTGCCGTGCGCTCGGATTCGATGGCTTCCAGTCATTCAAGTTAAGCCTCGCGCAGCAGCTGGGTTCGGGCAGCGTATACACACAGTTCGCTGTAGATGACAGCGATACCGTAGAAGACCTGCAAAACAAAGTTTTCGACACGACCGTAGGTTCCCTGCTTACGGTAAAAGATGAGCTGGACCCTGAAGTGATTCAGCGGGCAATCGACACGATCAGCAACGCCCGGCGGGTGGAATTTTACGGGTTTGGTGCATCCGGCTCAGTGGCAGCGGACGCCCAACACAAATTTTTTCGGCTGCAGCTGTCAACGGCCGCCTACACAGATCCGCACATACAGCACATGTCTGCCATCTCGCTGGGTGAAGGTGATGTCATCGTCGCCATTTCGCAATCAGGACAGACCCGGGCTCTGCTGGAAAGTGTGCGTCTGGCCAGAGAAGCCGGCGCCACGGTCATTGGACTGGCACCCGAAAACACCCCGCTGAGCAAGGCCAGCTCAATCTCTATCACTGTCAATATCGAGGAGGACCTGCGGGCCGCAACCCCGGTATCCTCGCGGATTGCTCATCTGGTGGTCATTGATGTGTTGGCCACCGGTGTGGCCCTGCACCGCAAGCCGCTGCTTAACGAGCATCTGAAACGGCTGGAAAAAAGCCAGAAGGCACTGCGTGCACCAGACAACAGTTGAGAGTTCACTCGGGCCGTTGCGCCCGGAGTCTGCAAATCTCCGCAGTCGGTCTACTTTTTTCTCGGCCTTTTCCAGCCCGGAACGTTGCGCTGTTTGACCCGAGCAACCGCAAGGCTGCCGGCCGGCACATCACTGGAGACCGAGGATCCCGCTGCGACAAAGGCGTTGTCTTCCAGCGTCACGGGCGCAATAAGGACGCTGTTTGACCCGACAAAAACGTGATTGCCCAGCCTGGTCTGATGCTTATTCGCACCGTCATAGTTACAAAAGACTGCGCCGGCCCCAATGTTGCAGTCATCGCCAATAACAGCATCGCCGATGTAAGCGAGGTGGTTCGCTTTTGACCCCTCGCCTATGACTGCGTTCTTCGTTTCGACAAAATTCCCTATCTTGCAACCATCGCCGAGCACGGTTCCCGGCCGGATACGCGCCATCGGTCCGATACTGATCTGTTTGCCGATCTCAGCGCCTTCAATATGAGTACCTGCTAGGATTTTGGTTCCCGTACCGATGGTCGAATCCTTGATGACACAGTTGGCACCCACTGTCACACCATCCCCAAGACGAACCTGCCCTTCAAGCACTACATTCACATCAATCTGAACATCGCGACCGCAATCAACGTCACCGCGCACATCCAGCCGTGCCGGGTCCAGCAGGGTGACCCCTTGCTCGAGAAGTGTATTGGCTATACCCATTTGATAATGCCTCTCCAAGAAAGCCAACTGTGACTTATTGTTGACTCCGATAACTTCCGTCTCGTCCACCACCGTAGCCCGTATGCGCACCTCATCGGCATGTGCCATTGCCACAATGTCTGTCAGGTAATACTCACCCTGATTGTTGCCAGTATCAAGCGCATCCAGCCAGGCACGCAACCTCAGCGCCGAAACTGCCATGATGCCGCTATTCACTTCATTGATGCGTTTCTGCTCCGGGGAGGCGTCAAGTTCCTCCACAATCGCCGCGACATCTCCATCACGGTTCCGGATAATCCGGCCAAAACCCTCTGGCAGACTCACCCGGCTAGTCAATAAAGAGACCTGCTCCGGCCCACAGTGGTCAATCACCTGCTGTAGAGTCGAGCGGGTAATCAGCGGAACATCCCCTAACAGAATCAACACGCTGTTGTCAGCGTCGCTTTGCTTTAAGCCGGGCAGCGCCTCGCGAACAGCATGCCCCGTGCCCAGCTGTTCTTTTTGCGTTACCCAGTTAATGCCAGCGTCTGGATAAGCTTCTTCTGCTATTGCGATCGCCCGCTCAGCACCGACACCAACCACCACATGAATCGCATCAGGAGACAAACTCACTGCTGCGTCTAGAACACGCAGGAGCATCGGTCTTCCCCCGATTTGATGCAGCACCTTGGGGAGTGCGGAATGCATGCGGGTACCCTTGCCGGCAGCAAGAATGACGACTTCCATGGCTAAACCTGCGAATTCCACTAATTTCTAGAATCAATAATCACGGTAGACTACCAAAAAAAAAGGTAGCCAGAGCTACCTTTTCCTTTATGAATATTGATGTCTGGACACTATTGCGCTCTGTTTTTCAGCTGCCTAAGTGCACGCAGCTGAGCAGCCGCTTCCGCTAATTGGGCAGCAGCCGCGCCGTAGTCAAGCTCTGCATTAGAATCCCGCATAGCCCTTTCGGCCTCTTCCATCGCTTCGACCGCGGCTACTTCGTCAACATCATCGGCGCGCTGTGCGGTATCGGTTAACAAAGTCACGATACCACTTTGGACTTCTAGATAACCGCCAGAAACATAAAACACTTCTTCCTCTCCGCCATCTATAACCAGGCGAACTGGGCCAGGGATGAGTCCGGTAATAAGTGGTGCGTGCCCCGGAACAATACCAAGGTCACCGAGAGTGCCGGTCGCGACTACCATCTCAACGCGACCAGAAAATATGCTATTTTCTGCGCTTACTATGTCGCAATGCATTGTCGTCGCCATGTCTTTCAACCCCCTTGGTCGCTAGCAATGAACGCTAAATCAAGAATTTTCTTCCTGCTCCGCTGGTTAAGATTAATGCAGTTGCTTTTCAAGACCATTTGAACCTAGAGCGTTTTAGCTTTTTCGACCGCTTCTTCTATGGAACCCACCATACTAAATGCCTGCTCAGGCAAATGGTCATAGTCGCCGTCCAGAATACCTTTGAATCCAGAGATTGTGTCTTTGAGCGAAACATACTTACCTGGCGCATTGGTGAAAATTTCCGCCACTGTGAATGGCTGGGAAAGAAACTGGGAAATACGACGAGCCCGAGCAACGGTCTGCTTGTCTTCATCGGACAGTTCATCCATGCCCAGAATCGCAATAATATCCTTCAGCTCTTTGTAGCGCTGCAGCACCGTCTGCACGCCGTTTGCTACATCGTAGTGCTCCTGCCCGATGACCAGCGGGTCAAGCTGCCGGGAACTGGAGTCCAGCGGGTCCACCGCAGGATAAATGCCCAAGGAGGCAATTTCTCTGGACAACACCACCTTGGCATCAAGGTGGGCGAATGTCGTCGCCGGTGACGGGTCGGTCAAATCGTCCGCAGGAACGTAAACCGCCTGAATTGAAGTAATTGAGCCTGTCTTGGTAGACGTGATTCGCTCTTGCAGCGCGCCCATTTCTTCAGCCAGAGTTGGCTGGTAGCCCACCGCGGATGGCATACGCCCCAGTAGCGCAGACACTTCGGTACCCGCCAGCGTATATCGATAAATATTATCGATAAACAACAAGACATCCCGGCCCTCGTCGCGGAACTTTTCAGCCATGGTCAGACCGGACAGCGCGACACGCAGACGATTGCCCGGTGGCTCATTCATCTGGCCGTACACCATCGACACCTTGGATTCGCCCTCCAGGTCGATAACCCCTGACTCCTGCATTTCGTGATAGAAGTCGTTGCCTTCACGTGTTCGCTCACCAACACCGGCAAAGACAGATAGCCCGGAGTGTTCGGTCGCGATATTGTTGATCAACTCCATCATGTTGACGGTCTTGCCGACACCCGCGCCACCGAACAAACCGACTTTACCGCCCTTGGCAAAAGGGCAGACCAGATCAATGACCTTGATGCCTGTCTCAAGCAGCTCATTGGTGCTGGAAAGCTCTTCATAAGTAGGCGCTTTTCGGTGAATCGGCATACGCTCCTGCTCACCGATGTCTCCCCGCTCGTCAATTGGCCGGCCAAGCACGTCCATGATCCGTCCCAGCGTCTCGGTGCCGACCGGCACCGACACGGGGGCTCCTGTATCCTGCACGCTGAGTCCCCGGCTCAAACCCTCGGTGCTGCCCAGAGCGATGGTGCGCACAACCCCGTCACCCAACTGCTGTTGCACTTCAAGCGTGATGTCTCTGTCGTCGACAGTCAGGGCGTCGTATACCTGGGGCACGCCATCGCGCGCGAATTCCACGTCGATAACCGCGCCAATGATTTGTACGATGCGACCGCTACTCATGTTCGGTTCCTCTTTCAGTGTGGCCGTTGGCACAGCCCATTCAATCTAATAGTTAAATTCGCCTTTGTGTTTTATGGCACTGCCATAGAACCCGTTTCATTGCTAAACAGCCGCCGCGCCACCCGCGATTTCCGACAACTCCTGAGTGATCGCCGCCTGGCGGGCTTTGTTATAAACCAGCCCAAGCTCCTCAATAAGATCGCCAGCATTGTCGGATGCATTTTTCATGGCCAGCATACGCGCGGCCTGTTCACACGCATTGTTCTCTACCACAGCCTGGAAGACCTGTGACTCGATATATCGAAGCAACAATCCGTCCAGCAGCTCTTTGGCATCAGGCTCGTAGAGATAGTCCCAGTGATGCTGCAAGCCCTCATCATCAGACGGCAGCAGAGGTAGCAGCTGTTGAACGGTCGGCTGATGCGTCATGGTATTCACAAAGTCGTTGCTCACCAGCATAAGGCGATCAATTTCTTCCCTGTCAAATTTGTCCAGCAGTACACGGACCGAACCGATTACATCCGCCAGCTCGGGTGATTCACCCATGTCCCTCGCCGAAGCAACCACGTTACCGCCGAAGCTGTTGAAAAATGTCGAGGCTCGACCTCCGATAGTGGCGATATCAATGCCCACTCCGGAATCAGCATATTCCTTCATCGACGCGACGGTTGACTTAAATGCGTTGATGTTCAGGCCTCCGCACAGACCTCTGTCGGTGGATACAACGATATAACCGACACGCTTCACCTCGCGCGTATCGAAATAGGCATGCTTATACTCAGGCTTAGCGCTCGCGATGTGACTAATGACCGCGCGAATACGATGCGCATAGGGTTTACCCAACTGCATGGCGTCCTGGGCCTTGCGCATTTTGCTCGCAGAGACCATTTCCATCGCCTTCGTGATCTTTTGAGTGTTCTTGATACTCGAGATCTTGTTGCGTATTTCTTTGCCGCCGGCCATGTGTCTTAGCTACCTTATTGATTCTGTGATTGACTGCTTGTGTTCGTCGTGGAGTCGATCCAGCTACCAGGCCTGAGTTTCCTTGAACGTATCGATCCCGGCCTTAAATTGCGCCTCGATTTCGTCATTCCAATCGCCAGATTCGTTGATACTGGCCAGCAGGCCACCATGCTCGCTATTCATATAGCCCAACAGGGCCGCTTCGAAATCCAGGACCTTATTCAGCTCGATATCTTTGAGGTATCCCTCATTGGCCGCATAGATCGATACCGCCATCTCCGCAATGGAGAGTGGAGAGTACTGCTTCTGCTTCATCAGCTCGGTAACGCGCTGACCGTGTTCAAGCTGCGAGCGAGTCGCATCGTCCAGATCAGAGGCAAACGCCGCAAAAGCTGCAAGCTCACGATATTGAGCCAGGGCAATACGGATACCACCACCGAGCTTTTTAATGATTTTGGTCTGTGCCGCACCACCGACCCGTGACACCGAAATTCCAGGGTTCATTGCCGGACGGATACCGGAGTTAAACAAATCTGTTTCAAGGAAGATTTGTCCGTCGGTGATCGAAATCACGTTGGTGGGAACAAAGGCCGAGACGTCGCCAGCCTGTGTCTCAATGATCGGCAGAGCAGTAAGTGACCCGGTCTTGCCCCTCACTTCACCGTTGGTGAAATTCTCAACGTAGTCTGCGCTGACCCGGGAGGCGCGCTCAAGCAGGCGGGAGTGGAGGTAAAACACATCACCGGGATAAGCCTCTCGGCCAGGTGGTCGACGCAGAAGCAGCGCAATCTGTCGGTAGGCAATCGCCTGTTTGGTCAGATCATCGAAAACAATCAAAGCGTCCTCACCACGGTCTCTGTAGTATTCCCCCATCGTGCTGCCAGAATAGGGTGCGATAAACTGCATGGAGGCTGGGTCAGAAGCCGACGCCGCAACGACGATCGTGTATTCCATCGCACCGTGCTCTTCTAGCTTCTGCACCACGTTCGCGATCGATGAAGCCTTTTGGCCCACGGCAACGTAAATACACTTAACATTTTTGCCTTTCTGATTAATGATGGTATCAATAGCTACTGCGGTCTTGCCTACCTCTCTGTCACCAATTATTAACTCGCGCTGGCCACGACCTACCGGAGTCATAGAATCAATTGACTTGAGCCCGGTCTGCACTGGTTGGGACACTGATTGCCTGGCTATAACGCCAGGTGCCACTTTTTCAACTGCATCTGTCAACTCTGTCTCGACAGGGCCTTTGCCATCAATAGGCTTACCGAGAGCATCGACAACCCGGCCCTCGAGTTCTGGGCCAACGGGCACCTCGAGAATGCGGCCAGTACACTTACACGTCTGACCTTCTTTGAGGCTAAGGTAATCACCCAATACGACAGCGCCCACAGAGTCTCGCTCAAGGTTCAAGGCCATGCCGTAGATACCGCCATCAAATTCGATCATCTCACCATACATCACATCAGCAAGGCCATTGATTCGGATAATACCGTCAGACACGCTTACAATTGTGCCCTCATTTTTAGCCTGAGCAGTGACGTCCAGCGACTCTATGCGCTGCTTGATAATTTCACTGATTTCGGATGGATTTAGTTGTTGCATGCTTGCTTCCTTTGTTCCTGAACCCGTCAGTAATTAATTGATTCATTCAACTTGGCTAGTTTTCCGCGGACAGAATCGTCGATTACTGTATCGCCGGCTCGCACCACCGCGCCGCCAATTAGGCTCTCGTCGATACGGGCTACCAGCTTCACTTCCCGCTGCAGACGAGATTTCAGAGCGGCGGCCAGTTGATCCGACACTGCACTGCTGATCTCATAGGGAGTAATTACTTCCACATCGAGTGATTTTTCTTGCTGAGCTCTCAGGTTCTCATAAATCCTAGCTATTTCAGCTAACAATATAATGCGCTTGTTTTCCGACAATAAGCGGACGAGTCTCTTGCCTTTGTCATTAAGCTCATCATTACAGACATCGATAAAGGATTCGGCGACCTGCTCCGAAGTCAGCGTTGGTGCTTGAAGCAGCAATCGCACGCGCTCGTGCCTTGAGATCGCTGCCGCTAGCGCCAGCATGCGCGACCAATCATCCAGGGCACTATCGTTCATTGCTGCCTGAAACGCTGCCTTAGCATAAGGTCGTGCCACTGTGGTTAGTTCGGCCATAAGTGTTGTCTGTTCCGGTTACTGCTGTTTAAATTACAATTCGCTAGCAAGCTTGCTCAGCATTGCTTCGTTGGTGGCCTGGTCCACGGATTTTTCCATGATCTTTTCCGCCCCCGCCACAGCTAGTGCGGCAACTTGTTCTCGCAGATGTTGCTTGGCGCGGTTAATCTCCTGCTCGATTTCCGCATTTGCGCCAGCAATAATGCGCTGACCCTCCTCTCTGGCCTGTTCTCTGGCTTCGTCGACAATCTGGGCCGCTCGCTTATTCGCAGAATCGATAATAGCGGCCGCTTCTTGTTTGGCCTTCTTTATCTGTTCACTGGATCTTTCTTGAGCCAAAACGAGATCTTGTTCTGCACGATCTGCAGCGTGCAAACCCTCAGCGATTTTATTGGCGCGCTCTTCCAAGATGGCCACAACTGGCGGCCAAACATATTTCATGCAGAACCAAACGAAGAAAGCAAAAGCGATGCTTTGTCCAATTATGGTGGCGTTGAGATTCATGAATCGTCTCCTTCAGTCTTGGTGAACAACTGTCCTGCCATGGCAGGATTGATCAGTCGTTTCCCTTAAATGAAAGGATTGGCGAAGATAAACAGGAACGCGATACCCACACCAATGATGGAAATCACATCCACAAACGCGGCAACCAGAAAGAATTGGGTTTGCAACTTCGGCGCGAGTTCCGGCTGTCTAGCTGAGCTTTCGATTAGCTTGCCACCCAGGTTTCCGAAAGCTACGGCTGTGCCGGCTCCGCAGATACCGAATATGATGGCAGCCGCTAGCAGAGTAAAAGCCTGTACTGTTTCCATTTGAGTCTCCGTGTTTTACAAAATAGTCGTTTACGTATCTTACAAATTAGTGATCTGTATGGGCCTGATCCAGATAGACAATCGTCAGCATCATGAACAGATAGGCTTGCAGGGTCACAACCAAAATGTGGAAAAACGCCCAGCCAAAGTGCAGGGGCAGCTGCCAGTATCCGAGCAGAGCAATCACCAGAAAAATGGTTTCGCCGGCAAAAAAGTTTCCGTAGAGTCGCAGCGCCAGAGAGACTGGTTTGGCAAGAAAACCTGGCAACTCAAGCAAAAGGTTGAGCGGAATGGCGTACTTACCAAAAGGCTGAAATGCAAACTCTCCCAGGAAGCCACCCAGCCCTTTTACCTTGACGCTATAAAAGATTATCAGGAAAAACACACTCACCGCGAAACCAAGCGTGATATTGAGATCTGTAGTGGGAACGGCGCGAAAATAAGCATGCGAATCGCCCATAACCGTTTGCGCCAGCAAAGGAATCCAATCCACTGGTACCAGGTCCATCGCGTTCATCATGAGTATCCAGACAAATATCGTCATGGCCAAAGGACCAATCATCTCGTTACGCGCGTGAAAACTGCTTTTTACGCTGTCTTGCACCATCTCAACGATCATTTCAATCACGTTTTGCAAGCTCTTGCCACTAGGAGCTCCAGCAGACATTCGAGTAATACCAAATTTAAACAACCCAACAAACAATATACCCAACAGCATAGACATCAACATGGAGTCAACGTTAATTGCCCAAAAGCCCATTGCTGCGGCTTCCTCTGGAGAGTGCGCAAATGCCCAGTGACCATCTATCCTGCCAAATGTAAGGTTGGTCAGATGATGA
>JASMER010000339.1 GCA_030752195.1 Gammaproteobacteria bacterium | reverse complement strand
TGGGAAGTCCTGGGTCCGGATGCCTAGCCGGTTAGCGAAGCTAAGCACTTGCTTTGAGCCCAGTTCTTCAAATAGCCGGATGGTGGGGATATTGCGGGATTCTTTCAGGGCATGACGCAGAGTGATCGGGCCAAGGAAGTTGTTTTCATAATTACTGGGTCGGTAGTCACCGCGGGCGAAGGGTGCATCATTGATTATTGAAGAGGCGGAAAAACCCGCTTCCAGCGCAGCCCCATACACAAAAGGTTTGAAATTGGAGCCCGGTGGCCTTGAGGTTAGTACCCGATTCACCTGATTCAAGCGGAAATCATATCCACCTACCAGGGCCAGAATCTGGCCGTTGCTGGGGGATATGGACACCAGCGCACCTTGTACATCAGGTACCTGCCCTAACTCCCAGTGATCGATGCCCGGCTTCACCCGAATCAGATCGCCGATCTGGACGGCATCACCGGCGACCCGTGGCGGCGGCCAAGCTTCGTTTCTGCTTCGGAATTCATAGGCCCAGCGAATGCCGTCCCAGGGCACATTGATTTCCGTGCCGTCCTTTAACAGTGCCGAGAAGGCTCTTTCCCCCACGCTTGTGACGACGGCCGGCTGTTGATTTCCGTAACTCGGTACCGGCGCTAGGTGCTCCAGCCAGTCAGCCTTCGGATCTCCAGCGACGGCGGGATAGTTGGCGTCGGGCCCTCGATAGCCATGAGGCTTGTCGTAGTGATTTTCGAGGCCATTGATCAGCGCGCGATTTGCAGCGAGCTGTTTGTCCCCGTCGAGACTGGTGATAACTTCGAAGCCGCGGGTATATGTCTCTTGTTGAAATTGTTCAAATAGCGTCTGCCTGACCATCTCAGCCACGTAAGGCGCCGGAACTTCTATATTACGATTTCGCCGGATGGCGCTGACAGGGGCTGCATTGGCTTCTTCAAATTCCGCCCGGGTAATCAGATTCTCCTTGAGCATGTTTTCAAGACGAGTCTCTCGTCTAATGATTGCACGCTCTGGATTTGCCAGAGGGTTGCAGGTGGACGGGCACGGCAATAGGGCTACCATCATTGCCGCTTCAGCCACAGTCAATTCACTAACTTCCTTGCCGTAGTAGACGGAAGCCGCCGCCCCGATTCCGTCGGCGCCGGCACCGAAGTATATCGTGTTTAGATACAGGGTCAGTATTTCTTCCTTGCTCAGTTCGCGCTGAATCTGCAGGGCAAATGGTATTTCCTTGAATTTGCGCAGATACACATTGTCGCTGTCAAATGACAGGTTATTCGCCAGCTGCATCGTAATAGTGCTGCCGCCGCCGAGACCCTGACCGGTTATAAATCCGTAGAATCCGCGCATCAGGCTCTGGAGATCGACCCCGGGGTGAGAGTAGAAGCGCACATCTTCTGTTGCGATCAGCGCATCAATCAGGTGCTTCGGGATGTCCTCGTAGTTGATTGGATCGCGCCGATTGCCTATTTCGTCGATCAATCGACCATCGGAGGTATAAACTCTGAGGGGGGTTTCGAGCTGCACATAGCGATAGGCCTCCGCTTCCGGCAGTAAAGGGGCCAGATACAG
>JASMER010000338.1 GCA_030752195.1 Gammaproteobacteria bacterium | reverse complement strand
CTTTCATTGACATGAGTTACCGTGAACTATATCACTACACCACAGATGGAGGGAGCATCACCCGCTGACCGGCATCAAGTTGACAAAACTTATTGTTAGGGTTCAATTTATGATCCAAAAAACTAGCACAACACTCAGGTCTTCATTTGAATAGCCCTATTTATATGATCTATTCCAGCCGGATAGTTCAAAACATTGATTTGGCGCAATCAGTGCAGAAGACATTCCAAGGTCGTTGGAGAACCGAATTCTCGCCCTTGGTAGATTTGTGAAAACGCGCACTATCTTACCTAAGGTTACGACCAACAATAGACACTGAGATATCTCCAACCCGCAAGCAGGAAGTAACAACAGATGAGAAAGATACGTGGTTTTACCCTGATCGAAATATTAATCGTAGTGGCCATCATTGGCATTCTAACGACGATCGCCATGCCTGCGTATCAGAACTACTCCAACCAAGCGGCGTTTTCAGAGCTGATTCTGGCAGCCACGCCTCGCAAGATAGCCGTAGAGCTTGCAATTCAGACACGCAACCCGTCAAAGCTCGATGACCTCGACGGTGGGTCACTCGCTATCCCGACTGACATTACCGCTGCCGCAACAACGCACGGAGCTGCCGTCCTTGACGGTACTATCATAATGACCTGGCAGGATGACGATACCGATCTCGCCGGCGTCACATACACCCTGACCGCAGGTGATATCACGCCTCCCGTGCAGTGGACGAAAGGCGGCACTTGTCAGACCAATGGGCTCTGCTAATCAGACCGCATTCACTCCGGCTAGGGACCTTATGATATTTATGACATGGTCGTTGAGCAGGCGAAAGCTAGGCTTAATCCGGCGGAATCTCTCCGAATCGCGCACATATGACAGAGATTAAATGGTTGTTAATTATGACGAACAGTAAGAATGAGCACCGTTTCCATTTCGGACCTACGGCCTATGAGGCGACTAAAGGAACAAGACGGCTTTTTTTCTAATCGAATGGATGATTGCAACCGCGGTCATTGACGGACTAGTTGAAGGACTGATAGAGGCAATGTACCTTCCAATTTTTCTGCTCGGCTCAGTAATGTAGTACCTTGCGGCGCTAAATGGCTATTCTCCAATTGCTCCAGCAGAGTCCAGCGACTCTCACCATGATTTGCTTTCTGCTTGGCCTTCTGGTGGGCAGCTTTCTTAATGTCGTAATTTACCGCTTGCCACTCATGCTTCAAAGAGACTGGAGACAGCAATGCTGTGAGTTCCTCGAGATAGAGGATCCGCAGGCAACAAAGAAAAATAAACCACTTTCCTGGACCAAGCTATCGCTGGTGAAACCAGCGTCTTATTGCCCTCAATGCCAGCACCAGATCCGAGCATGGGAAAATATCCCACTGGTCAGCTACGCGCTGCTGGGTGGCAAATGTGCGAATTGCAACGTAAGAATCCCAGCCCGGTATCCCGCCCTTGAGCTCGCTACCGGGCTTTTGTCAGCGCTTGTTGCTGCCAATTTTGGCGCCACCTGGCTTACGCTGGCTCTGCTGCTGTTTGTTTGGGCACTGATAGTACTCACCGTGATTGATTTTGATCATCAA
>JASMER010000337.1 GCA_030752195.1 Gammaproteobacteria bacterium | reverse complement strand
CGTCCTTGACGTCATAGCCCATAAGATGAACCATTTTTTTAGCCAAATCGACGATGCGGATAGGTTCATTCATATCCAGCACGAAGACATCACCACCCTTCGCCATAGATCCCGCCTGAATCACGAGTTGAGCCGCCTCCTGGACTGTCATGAAGTAGCGGGTAACTTCCGGATGCGTCACCGTTATGGGGCCACCGGTGCTGATTTGCCGCCGGAATAGCGGCACAACCGATCCGGAAGAGCCAAGCACATTGCCGAATCGAACCATACTAAATCTAGTCCTGCTGGCCCGTTGGGCCATCGCTTGCAGTAACTGCTCAGCGAATCGTTTAGTTGCCCCCATGAAATTGGTAGGCCTAACCGCTTTGTCAGTAGAGATCAGCACAAAGTTTTTAACGCCGAAGTCCTCCGATGCTCGGGCAGAAGTAAGCGTACCAAAAATGTTATTTTGCGCGCCTTCAACGATGTTTTTCTCAACCATAGGCACTTGCTTGTAGGCTGCCACATGATAGACGGTTTCCACTTTGAAAGTTTTGATGGCATTTTCCATGAGCGCTCGATTACAAACCGACCCAAGCAAGGCAACAATCGAAATGTTCTCACCTCCTTCGATCGATTTAAGCTTTTCGCGCAATTCGGCTTCGATGGCGTAGAGCCCATATTCAAACGCATCCAGGATAATCAACCGAGATGGGTTAATGGTTACAATCTGACGACAGAGCTCAGAGCCGATAGAGCCACCGGCGCCGGTCACCATTACTGCCTGGCCCGTTATGCAGGCACCCAACAATTGTGGGTCAGGTGGCACTATATCTCTCCCGAGAAGGTCTTCGATGTCGATATCCCTAATTTCATCAACCCCTACCTTTCCAGAAACCATATCGAACAGGTCTGGCACAGTTTTTACATGCACCGGCAAATGCTCAAGACGGTTCAGAATTTCTTTTCGCTCAGCGTGAGTTGCAGAAGGAATGGCCAACAAAATTTGCCTGACGGAATAGGTTTCAATGAGTTCATATAGTGAATTAGGCGAGTAGACTCTGATGCCATGAACCGAGCTGCCGATCATGCGGTGACCATCATCCACAAACGCCACCGGCAAATACTGATCCCCGTTCTGTAGCGCCACTACCAGCTGCATGCCAGAGCTGCCAGCACCATAAATAATGATGGGTTCCTTCGGCCGGAAATTCTGGATCAGGTGTTGGAGGAGTACTTTAACAAAAAAACGGCTCCCACCGATCAGCATTAGAGAGATCATCCAGAAAATGAGCAGCACCGAAAAGTCAGCGGCAGCGGCCGTGGAAGTAAAGAAATAAGTCGCTGCCAAAAGCGCAGTGGCAATGGTCACTGCTTGCAGAATCAGGAAGCCAGCTTGCAACCCCATATACAACAGCACGATCCGGTAGAGGCCAAGGCGAGCAAAAAACGCGATGCTCAGTGCCATTGCCAGAGTGAAATAACCGTAAAATCGCTGCCCTTGTTCGAAGGCGTCACCGTCTAGCAAAGCGAATGAAAAGGCCAGGGACATGAAGAGCATCAACGCGTCAGCAGACATCATTACTGCCTGCTTTAATGACCGAGAGA
>JASMER010000336.1 GCA_030752195.1 Gammaproteobacteria bacterium | reverse complement strand
GGTTTCGATATAGCGCAACTCATCAGGCCCTACTATGGTGGTGTCGAGGCAGAATAATTCATGGCAAAACACGCGGCATCATTCCCTGTTGCCGGATGGGTGAAGCACTACAACAAGCAAAGCTTCCTGAGCGACCTAGTTGCTGCGGTGATTGTGGCCATAATGTTGATACCGCAGTCGCTTGCCTACGCCATGCTGGCGGGGCTACCGCCGGAAATTTGTCTGTATGCCAGTATTGCCCCGCTGATTGCCTATGCCTTGCTCGGTACGAGCAGCACTCTGTCCGTGGGGCCGGTCGCGATCACCTCCTTAATGACCGGCGCTGCGTTGGCGGGGGTGGCCCAACAGGGCACGGCCGACTATCTGACTGGCGCCATCACGTTGGCTGCACTGTCCGGCGTCATGCTGTTAGGGTTTGGCCTGCTGCGGCTGGGTTTCCTGGCCAATTTCCTGTCTCACACGGTGGTCTCAGCGTTTATCACAGCGTCAGCCCTGATCATCGCACTGAGTCAGATTCGTTACGTGCTCGGAATAGAAGTCGAGGGCGATAACCTGTTCGAGTTGGTTCACGCCATCGGCATTCAGTCGAATGATGCCAATCTCTATACCTTGCTAATCGGCCTTGCGACGCTGACCTTTCTGTTTGCCGTGAGATTCTGGGGTGTCGGTGTGCTGCAGAAAGCGGGTCTGTCTGCGCGAACCGCCGAGCTGGCTGCCAAATCAGCGCCCGTTATAGGCGTAATTACTTCGATTCTGCTTACTTTCAGATTTGGGCTCGCTGATCGTGGAGTCGCGATCGTCGGAACAATCCCGACAGGTCTGCCCATGCTCGCAGTGCCTACTTTTTCCCTTGAGCTAATTGAAATGCTGCTCATTCCGGCAGCGCTGATTTCCATTATCGGATACGTCGAGTCGATCTCTGTCGGCAGAACCCTGGGCGCACACAGGCAAGAAAGAGTGGACAGTAACAGGGAATTAGTCGGTCTTGGAGCGGCAAACCTGTCCTCGGCGTTCTCAGGCGCGCTGCCGGTAACCGGTGGCTTCTCCCGTTCCGTCGTGAACTTTGATGCCGGCGCTGTCACTCAGGGCGCCAGTGTCTACACGGCTATTCTTATCGCGCTGGTATCCCTGCTCCTGACACCGGCTCTGTATTTTTTGCCGAAAGCTACACTCGCCGCGACGATCATTGTCGCTGTTCTGTCACTGGTCGATTTATCCATTATTAGAAAAACCTGGCGCTATTCGAGAAGTGACAGCCTTGCACTACTGATGACTATATGCGCAACACTCGGCTTTGGAGTAGAGACAGGTGTAAGCTGTGGTGTGGTGACCTCTCTGGCACTTCACCTTTATCGTACGTCAAGGCCACACATCGCCGAAGTCGGACTGGTCGAGGGAACGGAGCACTTTCGCAATGTGCGCCGTTATGAGGTCAAGACCGCCCCGGAGATTCTGACTCTGCGGGTTGATGAAAGTCTATTTTTTGCAAACGCAAGCTGTTTTGAAGATGAGATTTTTATGAAACTCACTAGCCAGCCCGCGATCAGGCACGTCATCTTAATGTGTAGCGCAGTGAACGAAGTCGACTTTAGT
>JASMER010000335.1 GCA_030752195.1 Gammaproteobacteria bacterium | reverse complement strand
CATTCCTATTGCTTCAGTGAGTTTGCCCTGTCGTAGTCCTTCGATCGCATTACCTTCAATCAGGTTCACTTTCGTATTGCACCGCCTTCCGTCGAATTTATGCCTCACAGGGAGCACCTGTTTAGACCGATAAGAGCCCGAGTTTTTAGACCTAAGAGGAATTGGCGAAAGGTTTGTATTGAACTTGTCTCTCAGTGAGAAGTTGTTCGCGATTCTAAACGGCTTGATAAATGCTTTTCTACAAGAGCCTCTTCTCGGCAATAGGACGTTACAGATAGCGGGGTGCCCTTGTGGGAAGTCATCAAACGAATTCTCTGCTAAAAGTGACGCTTTTGGTTCAAAGGTGGCTATGTGAAGATGGCTGGAAATTAAGGTCGTAAGGAAGACCCATGTACCCAGACAAATACGCTGCGAAGAATCCAGAAAGAGCTGCGTTCATCATGGCTAGCTCAGGGCAATCTGTGAGCTACGCTGAGTTCGAAATGCGAGCCAATCGAATGGCCCACCTGTTATGTGCTGAGGGCCTCGGTCAACGAGATCACTTCTCAATCATGATGGAGAACAATGACCGCTACTTAGAGGCTTGCGCAGCAGGGGAGCGAACCGGACTTTATTACACCTGCATCAACTCTTACCTAACCGCTGACGAGCTGGCTTACATACTGGATAACTCAGAGTCGCAGATCTTGATCACGAGCATGTTGAAGCTCGGGGTAGCAATAGACGCGGTGGCTCAGAGCAACAAGGTGCGAAAAGTGCTGGTGGTCGATGCTGGCGCGAATCAGTTGCCCGAGGGTTTTGAAGACTACGCAACTGCCTGTCAAAGCTTTCCGGTGACACCCATTGATAACGAGCGCCTGGGTACCGCGATGCTGTACTCGTCTGGTACCACGGGGCGCCCGAAAGGAATCATTCGCCCGCTGCCTGAACAGCCTCCTGCTGAGGCTCTGCCGATATTCGACTTTTTGGGACAGCTATGGCACTACCGCGAGGACATGGTTTATCTTTCACCAGCCCCGCTCTACCATTCTGCACCCCAGGCTGCGGTGAACTTAACCATTCGCCAAGGCGGCACCGTGATCATCATGGAGCGCTTCGACCCAGAGGCCTACCTCTCGCTAATTGAGCAGTACACCGCTACGCATTCGCAACTAGTGCCCACGATGTTCTCCCGCATGCTAAAACTGCCAGAGGCCGTGCGCAGATCCTACGATCTCTCTTCATTGGAAATCGCGGTACATGCTGCGGCCCCCTGCCCGGTTATGGTAAAGCAACAGATGATTGAGTGGTGGGGACCGATCATCCACGAGTACTACGGCGCCACGGAGGGCCTAGGATTCAGCGCATGCAACACGGAAGAGTGGCTGGCCCACCCGGGCACAGTCGGAAAGATTGTCCTTGGTGAGCTCTCTGTGCTCGATGATGAGATGCAGCCGCTTCCTCAGGGTTCGCCTGGCACGCTTTGGTTTAAAACGGCGACGGAATTTGAGTATCATAACGATGCAGAGAAAACAGCGGAGGCAACATCTCCTGACGGTGAAATGACCACCGTTGGTGACGTGGGTTACTTAGATGAAGACGGTTTTCTGTTCTT
>JASMER010000334.1 GCA_030752195.1 Gammaproteobacteria bacterium | reverse complement strand
GAAGCAGCGTATGGATGGCGTATTCTATACGCTCGGTGTAGTAGTGGCATTCGTCACTCTGGCATCGGTGCTGATTGCGCTTCGGGTGGGAGGGGAAGCAGTGGGCTGGGCATTCCAGTTTCAGCAGCCCTGGTTCCTGGCGTTCATTGTTTATCTGTTTTTCCTGATGGGCCTGAGTCTGTCAGGCGTCTTTGAGATAGGGGCCAGCCTGATGGGAGCCGGCGGCTCTCTCACCGCCCAGAGTGGCTATCAGGGATCGTTCTTTACCGGTGCGCTGGCCACTACCGTCGCAACGCCGTGCACGGCACCCTTTATGGGGCCGGCGATCGGTTTTGCGCTGACGCAGTCCTGGCTGGTGGCCATGGCTGTATTTGTCTCACTCGGAGTCGGTATGGCTTTTCCGATTCTGTTGCTGAGTTACTCACCCGCGCTGTTTCGATTTTTACCCAAACCCGGACCGTGGATGGAGACCTTCAAACAGTTCATGGCCTTTCCGCTGTATGCCTCTGCGCTATTTTTTCTCTGGGTGCTTGGTAATCAGGTGGGAGTGATGGGGATGTCCCTGGTGCTGGGTATGTGCGTGGTAATGGCCTTTGCCGCCTGGCTCTACCAGCGCCGCTTCACGATGGGGCCACTCCTGCGCAAGCTGAATTATGGGATAAGCCTGGCGGCTCTGGTTCTCGCGATTTATCTGGTTCAGACACCTTTTCTGCAGTCCGTGCCGGCGACTTCTGATGTGGCAGCGAATGAAGAGGGTGCATCGCAGGATTATGAGGTTTTCAGTGCTCAGCGTCTGGAAGAGCTCCAGTCCGCCGGTAAACCGGTTTTCGTCAACATGACCGCGGCTTGGTGTATTACCTGTCTGGCTAATGAGCAGACCACGCTCGGCACGGAGCGTGTCAAAGCGGTGATGGTTGACCGGGGTATCACCTATATGAAGGGTGACTGGACTAACGAAGATCCGGAGATCACTGCTGTTCTAGAGCGCTTCAATCGGCCATCCGTGCCGCTGTACGTTCTATTTCCGGGTCAGCCAGATAAAGAGCCCGTTATCCTTCCCCAAATTCTCACACCTGGAGTAGTCGCCGACGCGTTTGAATCGATCTAGCCGGTTTATCCGTTATCGGGGATACTAGTAAGCAGGGGCTAATGGCAGTCAGTGCCATTCGATTCGGGCCTGCAGCGTGACAGACTGACCTAATGCAAGCGCGATGGATAAAGCTAGTCTGCACAGACTCGTGCAAGAATTGCAGAAATCAAGTATGGTCAGCCTGAAAACCCCTCAGACGGTCGTATTTATCCAAAAATGCGTCCGGCCGTTCGCTGAATATGCTTTCGGCGCCTCTACACGCCCAAGGGAATCCAGTCTATGAGAGTTCTCCACTTTACCGCATCAGCCGTGCTGGTAGTGCTGGTGTTTTATCTATTAATTGTAGGCGAACCACTGCTGCTGCCGCTGGTAATAGCCATTGCGCTTTGGCATTTGATCAACACTTTGGCGCAGTCTCTTCATCGGATTGCATTGGCCGGTTACAGGCTGCCTGTTCTATTTTGCCGCACGGCTGCAGTGTTCATATTTCTTTCTCTTCTCTGGGTGCTGATTAATTTCTTGAGCGCTTCTGCTGATGAAGTGTTGGAAGTGGCACCTGTTTATCAGGAAAATCTGACCAATCGCCTACAAAATTTGCCC
>JASMER010000333.1 GCA_030752195.1 Gammaproteobacteria bacterium | reverse complement strand
ATGGTGGTTTCCGTCATGGTGTTGACTAGGGTGACGAAGGGTGTCACCAGCTGAGCCATATCCTTATCACCGGTAGAAATCACGGTCTCGCGCTGCAGGACAGTTGCTTGAGCGGCGTAGGTGCCAATGACATCGTCTGCTTCCACTCCCTCGACGCTGATCAGCGGCAGGCCCATGGCTTTGATCATCTCGTGAATGGGTGCAATTTGTTCGCGAAGGTCGTCGGGCATCGCACTGCGGTTGGCCTTGTACTCGCTGTACATTTCATCGCGAAAGGTCTTTCCCGGCGCATCGAAGACCACGGCTAAGGGGCTGTTTGGATAGTCCTTGGCAAGCCGGCGCAGCATGCTAATAACCCCACGTATCGCACCAGTTGGGTGGCCGGCAGTACTGCGCAGATCGGGAAGGGCATAGAAGGCTCGAAATAAGTACGACGAACCGTCAACCAACACCACTGGTCCTTGGTGTTCTTTTAACTTGAGGGTTACATTACTCGCCATTCTCAGCTCCCTTTATTTTGTAAACCAGTCGGTATGATTATGGCCTTACTATCCCTGTTATCACCACAAAGGCGAAAAGTGGCGATAAAAGCTATGATGATGTTCATGATCGTCGCCGCGCCTTGGCATGCATCGGCCCAGCGGGGGCCTGACGTGGTGATCATCGCGGAAGAAGATAAGATGATTTACGAATTTCGGCAGAACGGTGAATTACGCATGATCCGCATCGTGCCAACATTCGGCAAGCCCTACTACCTGGTCCCTGTCGATTCCACGAAGGGTTTTGGGGACCTACAGCGAGTAGATGCCTTAATACCTAATTGGATTCTATGGGAATTCGAATAAGGCCTACCGAGCTCGCAGCAAATACAGACCAAAATAGCCCCGGTTATCTAGCCAACGTTTCTGAATATCGAAGCCAGCTGATCCAGCCAACCGTCCAAATTCTACTGGCGCAAATTTATAGGAGTTTTCAGTGTGCAGAAGCTCACCCGCGCCGAAGTGAATGCACTCACCGCAAACATCGACTCGTTGATCTACCAGGCTACGTAAGAACATCTGAATACAGCCAGAGGATTCGTTGTAGTGGGCCTCATGGGCGAATGCCTTAGGATCAAAGTCTGTCTTGAGTACTCGGTTAAGATGAACTAACGCATTCAAGTTGAATTGCGCAGTCACTCCCTCGGGGTCGTTGTAAGCGAGTTCAAGCGTCTTCGTGTCTTTCTTACAGTCAACGCCAATGAGTAGATGGCCACCCGCGCCTAGAGTGCCTGCGACTCGGGCAAGAAACTCCCGGGCGGACTCGGGTTCAAAGTTTCCGATGCTGGAGCCAGGAAAAAATCCCACCCTGTGCATGCCATCAGTCTGTGGCGGCAGCGCAATGGCTTGAGAAAAATCCGCACAGACAGGAAAAACATCAAGCGCGGGGAAGTCCTCGGCCAAGGCCCGAGCATTGGTTAGCAGAAAATCTTTCGAGATATCAATAGGGACGTAAGCGCTCGGTGACAGGGCTTGCAAAAGCTTGCGAATTTTCAAGGTTGAGCCGCTACCATATTCAATCACGCAACTATGGTAGCCAATGGTTTGCGTAATCTCCTCAAGATAAGCGTCGAACAGGCTTAGTTCAGTTCGTGTCGGATAATAAGCGTCTAATCGCGTTATGGCCTCGAATAGCTGAGACCCTCGCTCATCATAAAAAAATTTAGGGGAGAGCTTT
>JASMER010000332.1 GCA_030752195.1 Gammaproteobacteria bacterium | reverse complement strand
CCAAACTACGGATCTGGGGGTCGGGAATTCGAATCTTCCCGAGCGCGCCATTCTTTCAGTAACTTAGATAGTCACAAGCGCTTCACTGGGATCGTGGGGTGCCGCTGGGGTAACATTTTACGTGCGGTAAGCAAGATGCGGTCAGAAATGCTGGCATAAGCACGATTTACTGTTCTGATTCTGCGTCCCAGTCGCCAAATAAGCTGTGGCAGTTGCCTACCTGCGAAACAAGTCCCTGACACTGATCAATACAGGTACTATTTCAGCATAGGTAATAACCAATCCGAATATCACGACTGCTGTCAAAAACACGAAGACAATCGGATGCGCTGCATAGCTGATCATCAGACCGTATCTCGTGCCAAAAATGTCAACCCAATAGGGAAGGCCGCTCTCATAAAGATCTTTCGCTGCAGGATGCGGCTCCAACTCGTGATACACGAAAGATGGTAATTCATAATCCTTCGTGAATAACGTCTCCCAGGCGTAATTCTCACGCAGAATATTTGCAACTAGCGCCGACAATGCATCACCGGCTTCTTTACCCACGATCATCGTTACTGGAAGCGCAACTGTCTCTACATCCTTTCCTGGACGAAGACTCCTGATTTCAAAAGCTCCTTTGGGAATGATAACACGTTCCAAATGACTGATTTTGTGCGATAGCGCTTCAGCCTCTTCTATACCAATCAACTGCAGGCCGATCCGCGAATTCAGCCTCTTAATCACAGGCGTTTTTGCGGACAGCAGGAAAAATGCTGCATCAATTTGCTTGTCCTCCAGCGCGACCGTGCTGTCCGCAATGCTGAGATTCACAAACGTCGTGTTAGATTCATTGATGCCATACAAGTTCAGAATCCGTCGGCAAAGAACGCGAACACCCGACCCCTCTGGACCGATTGAGATCGACCTACCCTTTAGGTCACGTATGTTTCGAATATCTCCAGTTGCCTGCGAAAACAGCCATAAAGGTTCAATCGAAATCATGCCAAGCGAAAACACTCTGTCTGTCGGCGTGGCGGCCAGATCCTGAGCCACGAAGCCCAAATGGGGGCCAGAGGTGTCAGCGCCGCTGAGCCTATCAATGATGTGCGTGGTGTCTTCTATATGTTCAATCTGGGCATTTATGCCTAATGGCCTCAGCTCATTCCTGATACTAGCCGCAACGTTAGCGAAATAACCTTCCTCAGGACCTGCGAGTATCACGATATCTCGGGGCGGCAGAATCGTAACGAACGACACTAAAATGGCTACAATGCTAATCAGTGGCACAGCGATGTAGTAAAAATACAGGAACTGAAGGCTGCGCCGAACCATGTCAATTACTCATAATTGGCCAAAACGCCTTGCTATGCGCCTCAAAACCTTCAAGAGATATTGTTAGCATTATGAATTGTTGAAATTGAATGTCGTCGATCCATCCAACGTTCCGAAATCATATCGGATATAGATATATTCCAGCGCTTTCTCGAGTGTGTTGGCTGTCCAAGCGTCTTTGGACCAGCTATCCAGCATGATGTCGCCCTTGCGGTATTGATTGAAAAACTCGTACCTCGACAGATGATTCACAATAGACCTAAGGTTGCTAGCCGGCTTGAGCCAGCTTACTCCATCTTCCAGTTTGACAAGATTTTGTCTGTCTACCTCAGCCTCGGCTTCGATCGGAGTTCCATCTGCAAGGGTCAAACTAGCCCGACGTGGCGTTAACAAGATCAG
>JASMER010000331.1 GCA_030752195.1 Gammaproteobacteria bacterium | reverse complement strand
ACCAGTTAGGGGCTCTGTGTAATTCTGATCTGCTAAGCACGGATTTAAGTCCCAAAAAGTCTGATTAAGGCACCTGGCCAATGGAAACATGTAATGCCGCCACCAACATGGCGAAAGCTGGCTCGCCTGACCGACCGTATTCGACACTAAAAACGATGTACAACCTTTTTGCCGTGTGGAGTTAGGTGGGCGAAATGACTGACGAGAAGCGCACAACGATAGACAGTACCGACATCACAATCGACCAGAAGCTGATCGACGAGGGTACCGCCCAGCTGAACAGCGAAATTCAGGTTTTAGAAAATTGGCTAGCTGAACTAGGCTCCACCGGAGATGATGACGCAGAAGTTGCTGCAGCCAGAAAGTCCTACCATGACATGCTGAGCAGCCGCAGAGAAATGCTGAGCGCCCTGGCCAAACAGGCAAAGCTCCAGGCTGTTGTGACTAAATAATCTTGAGCCACGCCGAACCCGTAAACTCCATGCTTTCTGATGACCAGATCAGCAGTATGCTGCGCATGCAACAGAGCATGAACAGCAAAGTCGATCCAAGCTGGAGACAGGCGCGCTACCCTTATCTGAGGGCCGTAGTCATTGAGGGAGCAGAGGCTATCGAACACCACGGCTGGAAGTGGTGGAAGAAGCAGGAACTTGATCTTTCGCAACTACAAATGGAACTCATTGATATCTGGCATTTTGTGTTGTCAGAAATACTTCTACGAAACGACGATGGCGGTGATATTCAGGCAAAAGAAGCTTTGCAGACAGCGATTTCCGATATCCCCGCAACACACGAACTAAAGTTTGACGGAAGCACCTACCGACTCGCTGATTTGTCTCTGCTTGATAAGATTGAGCTACTGATTGGCCTGTCAGCTGCACGCCGAATTGAGGTCTCGGTTTTTGCAAGTATAATGACTGACTGCCAGCTAAGCTGGACCGAGCTGTTTCGCCAGTACGTCGGGAAAAATGTGCTGAACTTTTTCAGGCAGGACAACGGCTATAAAGATGGGACTTACCGAAAGTTGTGGGGCGGCAGGGAAGACAATGAAGTCCTGGTCGACATTATCCGTTTGCTCGATGCCAGCCAGCCCGATTTCAAACACGCCATCTATGCATCTCTTCAAGTCGAGTACAAGAAGTCGGAAGGGTGAGAACTGTCGAATATTCCCTTATTGGTAGTACGCGTTTTCTTTCACGGAATGGTCGGTCACATCACGCACTTCAGTCAGCTGGGGAATTTGCTCAAGCAACGTTTTCTCAACACCATCCTTCAGAGTCACGTCGACCATCCCACACCCCTGACAGCCTCCGCCAAACCGCAGGACCGCAATTGACTCATCAAATATCTCCTCAAGGGACACCATGCCACCATGGGCAGCAAGCCCAGGGTTGATCTCATTGTAAAGAATATAGTTCACGCGATCTTCCAAAGAACTGTCTTCAGATATTTGAGGCAACCTGGAATTCGGCGCCTTGATGGTCAACTGACCGCCCATCGAATCCTTTTGGAAATCAACCACTGCATCCTCGAGAAAAGGCACACTGGGTTGATCTATGAACGCCCTAAATCCGCTGAGCTCCTGAATTTCATCACTATCCTTTTCTTCGCCAGGTCTGCAGAACGAGATGCAGGTTTCTGCTCGCGGCGTTCCATAATCAAGGATAAACACCCTGACAGCTATGCCAGGCACGTTTTGCTTTTCCAGCAGGTCAAGCAAGTATTTTTGTGCCGATTCAGTGATGGTA
>JASMER010000330.1 GCA_030752195.1 Gammaproteobacteria bacterium | reverse complement strand
AAGATAAGGTCCACATTCACTCTGCGATCAAGGCTTGCCTGGTAGACATCTCAAGAAATCTGAGAGGTGATGACAGAGTTCTGCAAGGCAACTCTACGCGCAGTCTGGTGCTCATGTTACCGGCGCTACAGGTTGCTGCTGCTCTGCAAAGCAGAAATTTTGTCAGCGCAGACGACATTGAATTGCTCCTGCCGAAGGTGTTAGGGCACCGAGTCGAACTGGCTCCGGGAGTAACAGACAAAGGCAAAGTCTTCAGTGATTGTATGCAGGCCCCGATGGAACAACTTGCACGCAGCACCTTACTCTGATGCCTATTAAAAAGTCCCTCCAAACCTGCCTAGTGCTGTGTTTCTGGTGCGCCGCTTTGTCGCTCTCCGCACAGGATGACTCAGAATTTGAAGCACTTTCCGAAGCCCTGCAGCAACCCCCCTGCTTTGGCTTTACCGATGTCGGCGATTCTCGGGCACTGGAAATCTGCGATGCGCTCAATCTACGGGAAAACGTGCAAGCAAGAGAACTCAGCGAGCAATGGGTTCGCGCAGAACCGGACTCTCCCGCTGCGCAATTTGCACTGGCCGAGGTGCTCTTAACCATTGAGGGCAATATGCCGAGGGCGCTATATCATCTGCATCGAGCCGAGCAACTGATGCCCTATCAAACACTCGAGCAATCAATGGAATCGGGCAATCTACAATGGCACTACCTGACACTCACCCAGTTAAGCTATGTGCACCAGTTGATGGGGGAACAGGTCATCTCGCTTAAGTATCTTGACCAGTTGGAAGCTGTCTACGGCCAGGATGTCGAATCCTTCAGGGGATGGCCGCTGATCAAGCTCAAGCAGTATGAGGCAGCGCGCAACAGTGCCAGGAAAGTGCTTGAAAATGAAGCAGACCCCAGAGCACGCGCCAGAGCTTGGAATACCATTTGCGCAGCAGACCTGGCTAGCCTGACCCCCGTGAGCTCACCTAGCGCTTGTGAGCGCGCCATCAATGAGGAAAACCCTCTCGAGCTGCCCTCCAGCGATAGCGATACGGTGTATCTAACGAATGCCTCTGAGGTCGCTCTCAGTCTTCTGGAAATCGAACAGGCAGAAGACTACCTCAAAAGGGCGGCACAGTATCTCAATCCCGACAGCGTTGCAGATCCCTGGATCTACACCCTGTATCTCACCCTTAATCAGGGACGGTTTGAAGAAGCGCACAGCGCTCTCGAACGTATGTTGATCTGGCGCGAGCAGCAAGAACCCATCGTCAGCGTAATGAACAGGGCTGAGCATTTTTTAGTCAGCGCCAACTTTCTCATGGTGGCAGGCTACGCAGATGACGCGATCAAACTGTCTCAAATCGCAATGAATCAACCCGACCGGAACGGTTCATACAGCGCTGACGAAGCGCAGAAGGACGCCTATGCCGCTCTCGTCAATATGCATGCCAGTCGGATCCAGCTGGAAATTGAAAAGGAAAACAGTATTGGTCTGAGCTGGGCAGAAATAGTTGCGCAGCGCGCAAAGCAACTTGGTCTTCGCCTGCAGGCCTGGCGCGCAGAGAGACGCGCCGCCTCTCTGTTTGCAGACTTCGAGGTACTGCAAAGCAGGGTAAGGCCCTACGCGCCATTGGACGTTCATATTCCGGAGTGGCTTGAGCCGGAACTCGTCGCGGTAATTGGTACAGGCATTACGACCGAGGTGCTGGATCAGGCGTTGGAGAACGGAGCGTTTCAGCTCAATGACAGTTACTATCAGAGCTAT
>JASMER010000032.1 GCA_030752195.1 Gammaproteobacteria bacterium | reverse complement strand
AGACTTTCAAGTCGGCCCTGGGATACCTCTGGTTGGTAGGGTGTGTAGGCGGTATACCAACCCGGATTCTCCAGCAAATTTCTTAGAATGACATTGGGTGTCAGCGTGTCGTAATAGCCCAGTCCGATGAAGGAGCGGTTGTTGCGGTTTTTGCCGGCAAGCTGTTTAAGCGCAGCAAGCGCGCTCTCCTCATTCATCGCAGCTGGCAGGTTGAGTGGCTGTCCAAGCGCGATAGCAGCGGGGACGGTTTTTTCAACCAGCCTTTCCAGAGAGTCGAGGCCCAACTCATGAAGCATACTATCAATGTCTTCGGCGTCTGGACCGATGTGGCGCCCGATAAATTCGTTTTGATGCTGCAAAGATTCAAGACTGGGGGGCTGGTTGGAGTTCATTGGGTCTCACTATGGTTTGGTTGGTGGATGCAGGAGGGCTTGTGGATGCGATACATTGCTCCTTCTGACGCTGCCGGTTTCCGGCGATTGAAGCCTATTCTTCGTCGCAATGGTCTGCATAGGCATCAGCGTCCATTAGCTCGTCAAGCTCTGCTTCATCGCTGATGGCAATTTTGAAAAACCACCCGTTGTCATATGGATTGCTGTTCACCGTTTCTGGCGCGTCCAGCAGGGCTTCATTGACTTCGGTGACTTCCCCGGTCAGCGGGCTGTAAACGTCGGACGCTGCTTTTACAGACTCTACTACGGCTACTTCTTCCTTAGCGTTCACAGTAATTCCGAGCTCTGGGAGTTCAACAAACACGATGTCGCCGAGCGCTTCCTGCGCGTGGTCACTGATGCCAACGGTTGCGACGCCATTGTCGTCGACGCTTACCCATTCATGAGATACAGCGTACTTTAAATCCTCCAGGATTTTGCTCAATGGGATGGCCCTCTGCACTTGGCGTCTGATGAGACAGACTGCCTGGTTTACTCGAATACTTTCTTGCCGAACCTGACGAAATTGGGCTGCACGATTCTGACATCTGTGGCGCTTCCACGCATGTCGGCCTGACAGGTTAAACTGCCGGAGGGAATTCTAGCTAAAGCGATAGAATGCTTCAATGTGGGCGAGAAACTGCCGCTGGTAATCTGCCCTTCGCCTCGGTCAGTAGACACTGTCTGTCCGGCGCGCAGAACGCCGCGCCCTTCTAAGACTAAGCCGACCAGCTTCGGTAATTTGCCCTGCTCTTGTGCTGCCAAGTCATCAGTCACGGCCTCTCGGCCGATGAAATCACGGTCGGCGGGTTCAAAAGCAATGGTATGTGTCATGTTGGAAATAACCGGTGAGGTGGACTCATCCATGTCCTGGCCATACAGGTTCATGCCTGCTTCCAGACGCAGTGTGTCCCGGGCCCCCAGGCCAATGGGTTTTACCTCTGCTGCTAGCAACTGCTCCCAGAGATTCGCGACATCTCCAGCGGGGACAATGAATTCCACTCCTTTCTCTCCCGTATATCCAGTGCGAGCGATAAACCAGTCACCTAGCTCTGCGCCTCTGAAATTTTTCAGTTCAGCGACGGTCTTGCCTTTTGTCTCATCCAGCAAAGCGCTGGCCGTTTCAATTGAAGAAGGCCCATGGACGGCAAGAATGGCCAAATCAGGCCGTTCCGTTACCGTGACCTCAAACCCATCAGCCTGCGAGCCCATCCACGCAAGGTCCTTGTCACGTGTCGCGCAGTTCACCACGATGCGATATCCAAAGCTCATCCGGTAGACAATCAGATCATCAATCACCCCGCCGTCCGTTTGCAGCATGGCGCTGTATAGGGCTTGCCCAAGCTCTTTCAGCTTGGCAACGTCATTAGCAAGCAAATAGCGCAGGTATCCCTCCGCATCAGTCCCGCTCACATCGATGACAGTCATATGGGACACATCAAATACGCCTGCAGCGTGACGAACCTGATTGTGTTCTTCAATCTGTGAGCCGTAACTGATCGGCATGTCCCAGCCGGCGAAGTCGACAATTTTCGCGCCGGCATTGACGTGTTGCTGGTAAAGCGGAGTGCGTTTTCCCACGGTAGGAGGCCTAATATTCTTTGGATATGACATTTTACCTGCCTGTTAGGGTCAATGACAGAGTTCCAGGACAACTGAGCAAAGGTGCTTCATAAATTAAAAAAAGCTTCTTGGAAGAACCTGTTTTTCCGCAGGGCTGAGTTGCACTGGGCTATGATATCTGCCGCACTGATCGACGCCGCGGAAGCCGCTCGGTGGTGGTCATTGATCTAGGGCCGCTTAGCGTGGTCAGGGTTGCCAGGCGTAACTGAATTTCGCGAAAAATGTGCGGTTGGTGCGGTAGATGCTGTCCTGACTGTCGTCCTGAAATCCCGCATCGGAATAACCCAGAAAAAAACGCGTTGCGGCGTTGACCCGGTAACTGTAGAGAAGTTGAGACGTCAGTTCTCTGTTCTGGCTTTGCACAGGGAAGGTATAGAGATCCTGATTTCGCTCCCGGTCATCCTGTTGCACGACGACCCTCAGAAAACTGCGGTTATTGAACTGATAGGTTGTCCGAAAATTGGTCAGGTTGGCAGTAAACAGGCGGCCGCCGTCGACGTCAAAATTCTGAATGGTGTGCTCAAGATCAAGTTGCAGATGGCGGCCTAACTGATAGCGAATTTCTGGCCGGACTCGTCTTGAATGGCCCAACCGTGTGTTGGCAAAATCCACTACGTCTTCTACCCGAATGTTTATGCTGAGCTGGAGATTGGGCGCCGGGGAAAAGCTGAGGTTTAGGTTGTTGAATTGTTCGTCAAAGTACTGCCCGTTCCAGTAGGTTTTGCTGCCGCCAAACAGTCCAAATAAAGAAGACTGCAGTGGCCCGTTCATATTCAGAAAGAATTCGGTTTCTTCCTCAAGCAGCAGTCCGGACTGGTCTTCCGTCCGATCATAGTCAGCGGCCAAGCGAATGCGGTTGAAGAAGCTGTCGCCGCTCCACCACCAGGTATGCCCGATGGTTGCAACCTGATACACATAGTCGACCCGATTGATGAAGCCCAGATCAGCGCGAAAGTCTTTTCCCCAATCGTAGTGCCCTATACGCCAGTCCCAGTTGCGATCGTTGTGCTGATATTCAATCGCTAGACTGTTGTCGTTAAGCTCTGCTGCCTGACCGTAATTATCCTGAATCTGTTGGGGATATTCGGACTCAGAGTGCATTGCCTGAAGGTAAATAGTGTCCTGTTCTGTTGGCCGTAATGTGGTGTCGATGCTGCTGACGCGATTACGATATCCGTTGCCCTCGCGGTTTGTAACCAGTGCGCCAACCGTCGAATTCTGGAAAATATCAAAACGATAGCGTGCGATCGCCACATCGCTCTTTTCATCCGCGAGTGTTGCAATTCTTGAGCTGAGGCTCCGGGGCACGATGAAGCTGGTGCTTTCATCGTTTGCAGCTAGTAATCCGAACGTGTGAGGGCCATTTTTGCCGGTTATCTTGGCACCGTACTCTGGGCTGGCAATGTTGCGTGTGTAAACCAGATTGCGGAACGTGTCGAAGTAGTCGGAGCCATCCAGAAAAAAAGTTCTCCTTTCGGGGAAAAACAAGCTGAAAGTCTGATTGATATCCAACTGCGCCACATCAGCCTCGACCTGAGAAAAGTCTGGGTTGAGGGTCGCGTTCAAGTATGTATCCTGGGTAATCCCCCAACGCAGGTCGAAACTGCCCTGTGGATCGGCGTCTCCACCGAGCCATTCGCCGTCGGCTGGATCGCGAGTCTCTGACGAAGCAGCAACCAGTGTAGGTATTGCGACGACGTTGATGCCCGGCTCAAGATCAGCAAAACCATCGGCTTTGGACATCTGGCAAAGGTAGCAGGAAACGTTACGGTCGATCGGGATGACGGACAGATTGGTTTCCCGGTCTCTGGGATAATAGCGCAGCAAATTTAGCCCCCAGGTCTGTGGGCCGTCTTGAGGCGAGAACCTCAGTTGTCTGAGTGGAATCGCCATCTCAACGAGGTAGCCGGAGTTGGTGATTTGTCCGGCGCTGTCCCAGATGGCATCCCATGCTTCGTCTGTACGCTGATTAACATCATCAAAAATATCGTCCGCCTGAACTCCCAAAGGGTTTACGTAAAACTCGAAGGCCCTGCGTTCATCGTTAAATGTGTCCAGAATGACGGCGACCCAGTCATCGTCCCAGAGCAGGTCTCGGTCCCGATAAAAAGCGCGGATTTGCTCAGGCCTCGGGTCTTCAGCGACAAATGCAACATACAGAGTCTCGCCGTCTTCCATCACGAAACCTTCGGTAGCGACTTCGGCCGGCACGTTTTCCCCGGGCTCTGTCTCAACAGGGATGCTGATCGAAAGGGCATCAGCCCATTCCTGCTCATCTATTTCCCCATTGATCACCGGCCTTGATGTTGTCCGGGGAATCTCGTATTGACTCTGAGATAGAGAAGTCTGAAACAGTCCGGCAAGCAGAACGGCGATCAGGTACTTGGGCCTTGCTCGCAAGACGGCTTTGTTTTGGGGCGAAAAAGTCATAAGGACAGGCTTTGATATAGGAGGTTCAAACGGCCGGACCTCTTGAGGTAATTTACTATTTGACTTTCGACTGAACGGCGTACGAGTCTCGGCGACGATCTGGCCGTGAATTAGATTGGCCAGAGCCGCTGAGTTTTCGCTGCGGTGAGCGGCATACTAAGATTCGCACTAGAGGTTAGCCGCTGCAGCCAGTATGTCGCTGAAGTCCGGACGGTCACGATAGCTTTCTTCAGCGAATTTGGCACGAATGATGCCATCACTCGAAATCAGAAAGATGCCCGGATAGGGTACACCATAGGCACGCTCTCCCGGTTCATAGTCCGTGTCGTTGAGAATACCCAGCCGATTTACGTGCGTTATATCCTCATCACGCAAGAGGGTAAACCTGATCCCCTCGTCTTCAGAAACCTCCTGAAGAGTCTCAATTGAATCGTAGGTCATTGCAACCACGGACACACCCATGACTTCAAATTGTTCTGCAATATCTGTCAGCTGCACGAGCTGAGCTCTACAGTAAGGTCACCAGTCAAAGGAACGGCTGAGCATAAACAGCATGCCGTTCCCGCCTTTAAGGTCTTCGAAACTGCGAAGGTCACCCTGCTGGTCTTGGGCGCGTAACCCGGGTAATGGCGAGCCCACAGGCAGGTCGGGCGACCAGATAAATTCCTGAGCCAGCGAGGTACCAGTGAAGCAGAGCAGCAAAGCGAGCAGTGCAATGCTGCTCGGGCTGATGATTTTGTGATGAAGGAGAGGTTTCATAGGGGTCCTTGTTGGCCGCTGAATTGGCTAACTGTGGGGGCGCGTGAGTATCAGAGATACCGCCGCGTGCAGGCTTCCCGGATGCTTTCTCATTACTCCAGTCCCGCCAGAAAGCGCTCGCCTCTCGGCAGATAATTGTTTTGACTGTCGAGTGAGAATACCACGGAGCTTGAACGCCCGATAATTTCGCTTCGGGGGACGAAGCTGTAAATCCGGCTGTCGGCGCTGTTATCCCGGTTATCACCGAGTACGAAGTACTGATCGTCCGGCACCACGCTCGGCCCATAGCTGCGACCGGGACGGTTGAAGTACCGACTCGACAAGCGGGCCTGATGAGCCCCCTCAGGCAGCCGCTCGGAAATAATGATCGACTCTGAGTCGCGCGACAGCACTTCGTAAACGGCAGGCACGCCATTGATCACCAGCGTGTTGTTCTGCATGTAAACCGTATCGCCCGGGACCCCGACTATCCGCTTGACCAGCCGCTTGCCGGCGCGCTCGGAGTCAATGATGACAATGTCACCACGTTGGGGGTCAGACAGCTCAGCCAGTGAAATTTCTGTAAAAGGAATTTTGACATCGTAGGCGAGCTTGTTCACCCAGACTTTGTCTCCATCCAGCAAGGTCGGCAACATTGAGGCACCGGAAATGGAGCTGAGGTCGGCGATAGCGCTTTTGAAAAAAACAATACAGCTAAGCAGCAGCAGGAACTGTCTATTCTCCTGCCAGGCAGCTCGGCCGTAGCCAACCGCACGGGCGCTGAGACTCTCTGCGGTTTCGAGGTTGTCGTCTGTATCTGACATGCTCGTAAACTTAGCCAGCACCTCCGGTGATGTCAATTCAGCCCGTGTCTTGAAAATTTTTCCCTCCTTCAATAACCTGTATGTTCGTACAGTAATTGGCGCTTCGCCCGGTACACCAAGATGTCAGAAGAATCTGCTCTACGGCAGTTGCACCCTGCAAGCCAGAACTGGTTTCGGGCGAAATTCGGCGCACCTACCCCCGCTCAGATGAATGCCTGGCCGGCTATCAAGGCCGGTCGTCATACGTTGATTTCAGCGCCTACCGGAAGTGGAAAAACACTGGCTGCCTTTTACGGCGCGATTGATGATTTGCTTCAGAAAGGCTTAAGGAATCAGCTGAAAGAAGGGGTTCACATTCTTTATGTGTCCCCATTGAAAGCGCTCAGTAACGACATTCAGAGAAACCTCGATCAGCCACTGGACGGTATTGCCGAGCAGGTGCATTTATTGGGCGTGCCTCCGATAGACATTCGGGTTGGCGTGAGAACGGGCGACACTCCAGCCAGTGAGCGCCAGAAGATGGCCAGGCATCCACCGCATATTCTGGTTACTACTCCGGAATCCCTTTATCTGTTGCTCACGAGTGCCAGTGGTCGCGCCATGCTCGCAACTGTAACTACTGTAATCGTCGATGAAATTCACGCTTTGCTGGGTGATAAACGAGGCTCACATCTCGCGCTATCTCTGGAGAGGCTTCAATTACTGTGCAGGGAAAGCACTGGCCAGCACCTTCAGAGAATCGGTCTCTCGGCGACGCAGCGGCCTATTGAAATGGTTGCTCGGTATTTGGTTGGTGGGGCCAGTTCAGAAGACGGGACTATAGCATGCGAGATCGTAGACTTCGGTTTCCGTCGCAAGCGAGACCTGCGTATCGAGGTGCCGATCTCTCCCCTGAGCGCGATAATGAGCAATGAAGTTTGGGAAGAGCTCTACGAGCGCCTGATCACTCTGATCAATACCCATGAAACCACACTGATTTTCGTCAATACAAGAAGGCTATCCGAGAGGCTGGCCCTTGCACTTAGTGAGCGGCTGGGGGATGCCAGTGTTTGTTCCCACCATGGCAGCATGAGTAAAGACCACCGCCACAACGCAGAGCAGCGTCTCAAAAAGGGGGAATTAAAGGTGCTAGTAGCCACGGCATCAATGGAGCTTGGTATTGATGTCGGGTCGGTCGACTTGGTCGTGCAGTTTTCTTCTCCAAAGAGCATCGCTGTATTACTGCAAAGGGTAGGAAGGAGCGGGCACTCGGTATACGGCATACCCAAGGGCATTCTATTTCCACTGACTCGGGATGATCTGGTTGAAGCGACGGCATTATTGCAGTGTATCCAGGAGGGTGAGCTTGACCAGATTGTCATGCCCGAAAAACCAATGGACATTCTTGCTCAGCAAATCGTCGCTGAGGTGTCATCGCCCGGTTTACCTTCACAGGATGGAGCAGAACCAGCAGGCTGGAACCTGGAACAGCTGTTTGAGCTGTTCGTCAATGCCTACCCTTACCGAAATCTGAGCAAAGCCGAATTCGAAACGCTCATTAAAATGCTCGCGGAAGGCTACTCGACAAGAAGAGGGCGGCGTGGCGCCTATCTGCACCTGGATCTCATCAACAGGAAGGTGCACACCAGACGCGGAGCCAATCTCGTGTCTCTGACGAACGGGGGAGCGATCCCCGACATGTTCGATTATCAGGTGGTGCTGGATCCGGATGATACGGTTGTCGGGACGCTTAACGAAGACTTCGCGCTTGAGGCTACACCCGGAGACGTCTTTACCCTTGGGACCCACGCCTGGCAAATGCTCAGAGTTGACGGCCTTAAAGTCCGGGTCCGAGATGCAGAAGGATTACAGCCCACCATTCCATTCTGGTTCGGCGAAGGTCCGGGTAGAACCCGGGAGCTTTCTGAGCAAGTATCGAAACTGAGAAACCAGATCGCGCATCTTCTCATGAATGAATCGGCCTCTGCTGCCCAGCGCTGGCTGGAGCAGTCGGTTGCCCTTCCGCGCAGTGCCAGTTCACAGCTGGTTGAATACCTGCAGAGCGGCATGAACGCGCTTGGCGTGATGCCCAGCCGGGACACGCTTGTGATGGAGCGTTTTTTCGACGAAGTCGGGGATATGCATGTGGTTATCCATTCCCCCTTTGGCAGTCGCTTGAACAGGGGTTGGGGATTGGCGTTGCGGAAAAAGTTCTGCAAGTCGTTTAACTTTGAACTCCAGGCAGCAGCTAATGAAGACAGCATCGTTATTTCGCTTGGTTCCGTTCACAGCTTCCCCCTTGATGAAGTTTATCGCTATCTGCAGACGTCAACGGTTCGAGATACCCTGATTCAGGCAATGCTTGATGCGCCAATGTTTGAAGTGCGCTGGCGATGGAATGCGGCCCGTTCTCTGGCTATTCAACGCAATCGGGCGGGTAAGCGCGTCCCGCCACAATTCCAGCGTATGGATGCAGAGGATCTGGTCGCCCATGTCTTTCCTGACCAGATTGCCTGTCAGGAAAATATTACCGGCCAAAGGGAGGTGCCAGACCACCCACTGGTGAATCAGACGATTCACGACTGTCTGACTGAGGCCATGGACATTGATGAATTAGAACAGCTGATTGCGGCGATAGAGAACAAAGAATTGACGCTGGTCGCAAAAGATCTTCGTGAGCCGTCGCCTTTCGCGCAAGAGATCATTAACGCCAGACCCTATGCGTTTCTTGACGATGCGCCCTTTGAAGAGCGCAGGACGAACGCGATTCGTAATCGCAGATGGGCAGATCCGGCTGAGGCAAAAGATTTCAGTCTGCTTGATGAGCAGGCAATTCAACGGGTTCGGGAAGAGGCTTGGCCATCCTTGGGCAATGCTGAAGAGCTGCATGATGCGCTGTTAAGTGCCGGATATGTTCTGCCGCAGGAATTTGACAGCATGGCTCAGCCAGCATGGCACCGGACTCTGATGGATGCTGGCCGCATCTCATTGTTGACGCAGTTGGCGAATCCGCTGTGGGTGGCGACTGAACAGTTGCCGCGATACAGGGCGGTTTTTCCGGAGCAGCTGAGCAAGCTGTTGCTGCCAGAGGTTTTGCACTCAGAAACCTGGGAAAACGCTGATGCGCTGCGTGAGATTATCCGTGGACGTCTGGAATGTTTGGGGCCTGTTACCGCTGGGCGTCTTGCTGGGGAGCTGGCACTGCCGCAATCTGATGTGGATCAGGCTTTGCTGGCTCTTCAGGTGGAAGGTTTCGCTTTTCAGGGCCAGTTTACTCCGGTGAGTCAGGCTGCTCTTGCGGCAACCGGGGAAACGCTACCGACAGAGTGGTGTGAGCGCAGGCTCCTGCAGCGGATTCATCGCTACACGATCGATCAGCATAAAAAGAAAATCAAGCCAGTTTCATTGGCGGTGTTCACTGAATATCTGTTCGAGCATCAGCAGCTGCTGCCGATCCGTCCTGATGATCACACTCTGGAATCAGGTCTGGATGGTCAGACTCGGTTGTACAACACTGTTAATATTCTTGATGGCAGCTCGGCGCCCGCGGTTAGCTGGGAGTCGGATATTTACCCGGCCAGAATTCCTAACTATGAACCAGCATGGCTTGATGCGATGTGTATCAGTGGTAAGGTCGTCTGGGGGCGATATCTGTTACCTGCATCGCAAATCTCCCCAAAACAGAGAAGGTTACCAGTACAGCGTAAACGGAGTGCCGGTCCGATCAAAAGTACGCCTGTCAGCTTACTTGTCAGAAGCAATCAGGACATCTGGAAAGTGCTGGCAGAGACCCAAACTGCTGATAACCGGGCAGAGGGACTTTCTGACTCGGCCAATCGTATCGAGGCAGACCTGCTGGCGTTTGGAGCGAGCTTTCTCGATCAGATACAAAGCCGAACTGATTTGCATAAATCGCAATTGGAAGATGGTCTGGCAGAGCTGGTCAGCCTAGGTAGGGTTTGCAGTGATTCGTTTACCGGGTTACGAGCCCTGCTGACGCCAAATCAAAATCGCTCGAGCGTCTCCATCAAAGGGAGCCGAAAAGCCATGTTCGGGCTTGAGGATGCGGGCCGCTGGTCACTGCTGCAAACCTCTACCGGTGCCAACGCACAGCCTAACCCCCGCGGTGAGGCCGGGCTTGATGATGAGCAAATGGAGCGCCTGGCAATTATTTACCTGCAGCGTTGGGGCGTGGTCTTTCGGGCGCTCATTGAAAAAGAGTCTCTCGCACCGCCCTGGAGACCATTATTGGCCGTCTATCGGAGGATGGAGCTTAAGGGCACTGTTCGGGGAGGGCGCTTTATCTCTGGTGTCGGCGGTGAGCAATTTGCTTTTTCAGAGACAATCGACAGCCTGCGGAAACTGAAGAACGCCCGAGAAACCTCGGCGTCCGCTTCACATTACTGTCTGTCGGCAACTGATCCTGCGAATTTGATCAACCTGATTTTGCCTACCAGAAAGCTTGCCCGCCTAGCGGGTAATCGGGTGCTTTATCGGGGAGGGGTGCCCATCGCGCTAATGGAATCAGGAGAGATCCGCTTGTTACGGCAGATGGGAGAAGAGGAGCAGTTGCAAGTGCGGCAGATGCTTACTGAAAGGTCCTTTCCACCGCGGCTCAGAAGCTACCTCGGTGCCCGCTAGATTACAGCTGATAAAAAAATCCCACCGCCATTTTTCCTGAAGTCAACACAGGCAAAACAACGATGGGACCTTCTACGTATGGGAGCTAAGGACACCGGCAGTGCGGAGTCCCCTCCAGCTATACAAGTCAGATAGACCAGGCTAACTAGACTAGATAACCGGAGGCTCCCCTAATAGATTGACTACTAATGGGATCACCTCCTTTCGATTCCAGGGTAGCAAAGGGTGTTAAGAAGTCCCCCCTGTTAGAACTTCTAACACTCCACACTCTGGTTATATAACACTGATGTGACTGAGTAAAGCGGCTTATCCCGAGAAAAGCCTCAGGCGGATTTCGGCAACGCTCTGAATAGCTCCGAGGTATCAAGGAGACGCTCGATGAGAGGAAAGTAATCAGCCTCGGGGCTCTTTTCTGGGGAACGCGACTGCTGTTCTCGTTGTATTTCAAGGAGGGTTTGTCGCAACGGAAACTGGGTTGTCTGATGTTTTTAGCGCCTTAAAATGACACAAAGAACCTCAGTGACAAGAAGAGCACGAGTGCTGCGAGGCCAAGATATACGCTGAATCGCACCGGTTCGGCGCGGAAGCTTTCCCAGAACGTTCTGATCTCGCCTTGTTCTCTTTGCCGTAGATACTGAGATTTGACTCTCGTGCTTCTCGCTTCTTGATATTCGTCGAGCAGGGCGCGAGCCTCGTCAAATTGCTGTTCGTTAACCAGCCAGAGACCGGGCATAGAAATTCCCCAATTTCCCGCAAAGGTCTCGAAGAACGTTATTTTGTTCTGCGTCAGAAGTTCGCGAACCTCTTCAGCTTCGTCATCAGGCACGTCGCGCATTCGGAACAGAAGTTTTGCCATACTGTGACCGCTTAAAGAGAGTCTGCTTGGGGGAACTGTCATGAAGTTATCGTGCATGCTACCGTTAAGCCCAAACCCTGTAAATTTGCTGAGGTCTGTCAATGAGTCCCGCGATTAAACCCTCAAATCCTTTCGCTTTGATGCTCACCATCGCGCTGCTTCAAATTGCCCCTGGAGTCTGGGCGGACGCCCCGGTGTGGCGGGTCACAGACGGTGAAAGCACGGTTTATCTCGGCGGGACAGTCCACCTGTTGCGCCCAGAGGACTACCCTTTGCCCGAAGAGTTTGACCAAGCTTACGAGGGTTCTTCAGCACTGTTTTTTGAGACAGATATTTCGTCTATGAATGAGCTCAGCGTGCAGGCGCAAATTTTGCAGCAGCTCACCTATAGTGACGGTCGAACACTCAAGGATGTTCTGGACACTGAAGTCTATGCCGCACTGGAAACCTATACGGCCGGAGTGGGCATGCCACTGATGATGCTCGAGCAGTTTAAACCAGGCATGGTTGTTTCAACTTTGCAGGTTCTGGAATTCCAACGCATGGGTTTTACTCCTCAGGGCGTTGATGCTTTCTTTAACACCCAGGCTCTAACCGATGGTAAGTCGTTAGGTGCCTTAGAGACGCTGGATGAACAGATTGGCTTTCTGGCTGCAATGGGTGAAGGCAATGAAAGCGAGTTCATTATGATGTCGCTCGAAGATCTCGACAGTACGGCCAAGCTGATGGATCAGATGATCGGCGCCTGGCGGACTGGTGATTCAGAAGCTTTGCGCACCCTGTTTGTCGATGACATGCTGGAGCGGGCGCCCGCTGTCTATGATTCCTTGCTGCGGCAGCGGAATCTTCGCTGGATCCCGCAAATTGAAGCGATGTTCGATGATCCGGAAATTGAATTTGTACTGGTAGGCGCAGCTCATCTAGTCGGTGCTGATGGCATTGTCGAATTGCTCCGTGCCAGAGGCTATGTCGTATCCAAGCTGTAACTGGTTCACACTAATTAATGCGATCCAACAAAAAAGCAGAGCGCTTCGTGCGCCCTGCATTGTGAGAAGACCGGCGGATGGGTGGGTGATCAAGAATTGGTTTTGTGACTCAGAACGATTTGTCTGGGGCCACTGGTAGAGGTTTGCCCGCTTACCCCTGAGGGAATCTGTTGGACCTTTCCACCCGCTTTGAGGAAAGCAGCAATATGCTTATCCAGATCATCACGTGTGTTTACGACGGCCTCTTTCTTTGATTTGTTGCTCATAACTGCTCAAGCTCCCTTGATTTATATGGAATTATACACAAAATCAGTTAGATGAGCTATTGGGCCTGTCGAAGTTGCAGCGAAGGGTTACCGTCATGGGTATAATGTAGACCCCATACTAGATGGAGCCGAATTGCACTCACTTGCATAGAGGCTGACTAGACTGGAGCCGATCGAGCGCGACCGGGCTGGCGATTCGCCCTGAGGATGCAAGCGCTATATTGCAACAAATCCTAGCGGTCAGTGTATGATGTTCTTCGGAGTGAGCGCCCAACAATAAAGCAGCCACTGTCTATGAACAGCGACTGATAATGAGGCCATAAAAGGCAGTAATCCGATTGAAACATTGAACAAAAAGTATGAAGAGTGGCACTTAAAATGAGCGCAGAAGATAAAACCCGAAGAAATGTTCTTAAAGGCAGCATGCTTGCCGCCGGTGTGGCAGCCGCACCATCGTTCATCCTTCCTGTACTTGCTCAAGGGGAACGGCTC
>JASMER010000329.1 GCA_030752195.1 Gammaproteobacteria bacterium | reverse complement strand
TCAAAAATCTGATTTTCTGCTTTCATCGCTGAAATCTACCACACTTCACCGCGTAAACATATCCGTTAAACTAGGGTTTTAATGTCGCGGCGAGCGTGCTTGCAGGCGGTTCAAAAGGGCTTGCTTTTGGGTGGGATTGCTGGAATATACCTGCGCACGACGTGGAACGGGCGATTAGCTCAGCGGGAGAGCACTACCTTGACATGGTAGGGGTCACTGGTTCAATCCCAGTATCGCCCACCACTGGCTGCGATAAAATCAGCGCCAGCTATTCGTATACCCCTTCTGACCCATCTCTGAAGTATTCTTTTTCGGTTCCAAAACCTATATTATGACGATATAAAAATATTGGGAGTAGAAAGAGAGCCGAGGTGTTTGACCTCCTGTGGTTGTTAGTTTGACTGACAAACCCATCTTTGATGAGATGCTGGGATTGCAAGGCGACAAACCCGCAGTACCCCGCACGCCCTACAGCAAGCTGCAAAACTGGCTTGATAATCAAAAATTGCCAAAATTACGCCGTCAATCCGACCGCGCGCAGGATATATTTCGGAGCGTTGGCATAACCTTCAATGTCTATGGCGACGGCGACGGAGTTGAACGTTTAATACCTTTTGACATGGTGCCGCGCATAATCACCAGCAAGGAATGGAAGCAGCTGGAAAAGGGGATCCGCCAACGGGTTCAGGCTCTAAATGCCTTTCTTCATGATGTTTATCATCGGCAAGAAATAATTCGCGCTGGCGTCATCCCGCCTGACCTTATCTACAAAAATGACGCATTCTTGCCGGAAATGATGGGTGTTAACCCTCCTGGCAATATCTACACTCATATTGTGGGCATTGATATTGTGCGCACCGGAGCGGATGACTTTTTTGTTTTGGAAGACAATGCACGCGTGCCTTCCGGTGTGTCTTACATGCTGGAGAATCGAGAAACCATGATGCACATGTTTCCCGAATTATTTGGGCAGTATCGAGTGCGACGAATAAGTCACTATCCGCAACAGCTTTACCAATCCCTGTGCGAATGTTTGCAGGCGGGCGACAGTTTCTCGCCAATCGTAAGTCTTCTCACTCCAGGTGTGCATAATTCAGCCTATTTTGAACATGCGTTTTTGGCTGATGAAATGGGAGCAGAGCTCATTGAAGGCTCCGATTTGATTTTTCATGAAGGTCGCGTGGCTCAGCGCACTACGCAGGGTCCACAGTGTATCGATATTATTTATCGTAGAGTAGACGATGACTTTCTTGACCCGCTGAATTTTCGGCCCGATGGGCTTCTTGGCATGCCGGGACTTTTTGATGCTTATCGCGCCGGCAAGGTGATGCTTGCTAACGCTCCTGGCGTGGGCATTGCGGATGATAAAGCGGTCTACGCCTTCATGCCTCAAATCATAGAGTTTTACACCGGTCAGAAGCCGAAGCTTAAGAACATACAGACATGGCGGTGCGGCGCGCCCGACCATTTGGCTTACGTGCTTGAACATCTGGACGAGCTGGTTGTTAAAGAAGTTCATGGCTCAGGCGGCTACGGCATGCTAATCGGCCCTGCTGCCAGCAAGGCCGAGTTGGCGCGCTTTCGACGTAAATTAAAAGCCCGGCCTGCAGCTTATATTGCCCAACCGACCCTTTCCCTTTCGACTGTGCCGGTCTTGACACAGAGCGGTCTAGCTCCGCGCCATGTGGACTTGCGCCCCTTCGTGCTGGTATCGCCGCGCAACATTCGCATCACGCCAGGTGGCTTGACCCGGGTCGCCTTGAGGAAAAATTCTCT
>JASMER010000328.1 GCA_030752195.1 Gammaproteobacteria bacterium | reverse complement strand
CACAGTGTATTCAATGACCGGAACGCGTTTGTCTTGAAGGCCCGCCATATACTCTTTCACCGCATCGATCAGGTCGGCGATCGGGTATTTTTTGTTAATTGGCATGATGCTGCTGCGCAAGTCATCATTGGGCGCATGCAGGGAAACAGCGAGAGACGCATCGGTATACTCTTTCATTCGCCTTATGGCTGGCACAACTCCTGAAGTGCTGATCGTGACCTTCCGCTTGGAAAGCCCAAAGGCCCAATCGTCCATCATGAGACTGACCGCATCCATCACCGGCTCGAAGTTCATGAGCGGCTCTCCCATACCCATCATGACCACATTAGAGATCCGACGCTGCGGCCCGGCATCGAAACCGTCAAGCTGTTGCCGCGCCAGCCACACCTGCCCGATGATCTCGGCAACCGTCAGATTGCTGTTAAATCCCTGCTTGCCTGTCGCACAAAAACTGCAGTCAAGGGAGCAACCCGCCTGAGAGGAAACACACAGCGTCCCTCTGCTGCCCTCCGGTATGAACACCATTTCGACGCGCGAGCCAGAGGCCACTTCAATGATCCATTTGTGACTGCCGTCCTCCGAAGGATAATCAGAAACAATTTGCGGCGCTCTGATTTCAACCACTTGTTCCAGTTTGCGGCGCAGAACCTTTGAGATATCTGTCATGTCATTGAGATCGAGCACCCCACGCTGATGAATCCACTGCATGACCTGTTGGGCGCGAAAAGGCTTCTCCTCCAACTCGGAGAACAGCGCTTTCATCTTCTCTCGACTCAAGCCGAGCAGGTTAGGTTTCATGGTCGCTACCTGAGAGTCTCCGGATTCTCCGGGCGCTTAGCTGCGCGAGCAGATTTCGTCTCGCGTAAAGAAATAACTGATTTCCCGCTCCGCAGAAGCTGTGGAATCAGAACCATGCACCGCGTTGGCATCAATGGATTGAGCAAAGTCGGATCGAATCGTGCCGGGTGCTGCCTCGGCGGGATTGGTAGTGCCCATCAGCTCGCGGTTGAGCAGAACAGCATTCTCGCCTTCAAGCACCTGAATCACCACAGGGCCTGAAGTCATAAACTCGATCAGGTCGCCATAGAAGCCTTTTCCCTGATGTTCAGCATAAAAGCCACCAGCGGTCTCATCAGTCAGCTGCATCATTTTAGATGCCACGATTTTGAGTCCCGCCTGTTCAAAGCGGGTATAGATCTCGCCAATCACGTTCTTAGCTACAGCATCAGGCTTGATTATGGAAAGGGTTCGTTCGATCGCCATGGTTGCTCCAATCGGTTTGGTGGTCGCAAAAGATCGCGCATTATACGCGGAATTTTCGCGATTTTGCACGATTTTGGCGCAGTATTCTTAGCGAAAAAAGGTCAGCAATTCAGACGATTAGCACACGGCCTGTGAGCGTTGTCGCAGCAGACCTGCTGTGAGCGGATTATCCGGTCGCAGAATCCCGAGCCTGCCATTGCGCTGAGCCCTCCCGCAGCTTTGCCACCGCCTTTTTAATGACTGCCACCGCATAGTCAACCTCCTCTTCCGTGCTGAAACGTCCGACAGTGATTCGCACAGAACTATGCGCAAGTTCATCTGACAAGCCGAGCGCATGCAAGACGTAGGACGGTTCGAGACTAGCAGAAGTACAGGCAGATCCTGATGAAATCTCCAAATCTCTCAGAGCCAGCATCAGTGATTCACCCTCGACATAGCCGAAGCTGACGTTGAGATTGCCTGGTACGCGCTGCTCCAGATCTCCGTTGACGCTCATCGCCGGGATAGCTGTGAGA
>JASMER010000327.1 GCA_030752195.1 Gammaproteobacteria bacterium | reverse complement strand
TCGAAACTGCTACCCACCGATTCGTGGAAGCACAAAGCGGCGTCTGGCTCGGCACCGGTAGTGGGTCTGTTTACACCATGAGTAATGTCATGGTGCTGGTCGGTAAAAACGACACGCTTGTGGTTGATTCCCATGTGACCCCAACCGCGGCGCGTGCCCTGCTGGATGCTCTGCCGGCACTAACTGATAAGCCGATACGTTACTTGGTTAACAGTCATTATCATTTTGATCATGCCCATGGCAATCAGGCTTTTCCTGCGGGGATCGAAATCATTGGTCACGAATATACGCGGCAAAAACTTAATGGTGAGACGGGTGATGTGCTCGAGGAGAATACCTTCCGCAGCTTTTCAGACCCAGTAGCCTTGACCGTCGCTAATTTGGAGCGACTGGCTGCGGCGGAAACTAACTTGGATCGCAAGATCCGTTTGCAGGAGCGATTGAAAGTGCAGCGGGAGTATCTAGCAGCAATTGCGGAGGTGCAACCGACGCCACCGAATATCACTCTGACTAATAAGATGACGTTATTTCAGTCAGTCGATGGTGGCAACAGAGAAATTCAGCTGCTGCATTTTGGGCGTGCGCATACCGGAGGTGATGTAGTTATTTTCCTGCCTCAGGAGAAGGTCGCGTTCACTGGAGACATGATGCTCCCCGGGCTGCCATATATGGGCGATGGACACGTAGATGAATGGCCGGATAGTCTGGAAGGACTCAAGAGTCTTGAATTTGATTACTGGCTTCCAGGTCACGGACCAATCATGGAATCAAAGGAGCCAATTGTTAAGCTTCAAGACTTCCTCCGAGATCTCTGGCTAAAGACCGGCCGATTCTATCGAGAAGGAGTCAGCTGGGGAGAAGCGGCTTTGCAAATTGATATGACAAATCACAGTGCTAATTTTCCACAAATTAGTGAGGCTGGGGTTGATCCAAGAGCTGTCAGAAGAATGTATCAGCTGCTGGACCAGCGTCGGTAAGTCTCGGACTAGGACTTAGGTGTCAGTTTTGCACTCGTAAATGGATGGACCGAGAAGAACTCACATGACGGGAACCCACGAACGGCCGATTTTTTTGAAGCCAGGTCACAATGCGGGTGACCTAGTTGAGTCAACTAGTTGGAAGATACTTACTGAAGAGCGCGGTCTGGTCGAGGTCGAGGCGCATCTGCCTGAGCATTTGTTGAATCCACGCAATCAGCTGTTCGGAGGCTTTACCGGCACGTACGTGGATATAATTTCCATTTTTACCTGCCGGACGCTGTTTGATGACGAGAACGCATTCAAGTGGTCTGTAACCGTCAATATGCGCATAGACTATTTCGCGCCGGTTTTGGGTCCGACGTTCAGGCTGCGCGGCGAACTTATCAATGACGGTCGCACGACCTGTCTGGTGGCGACTCATTTTCTGGATCTCGACGGCAACAAGCTGGTGTACGCGATTACGACCTTGCGTAAAACCGGATGATTGTCGCTGACCGGGAAGACCAAAAACGGGCGCATTAGCGGCCGTTTTTGATCGGGCTAGATTCACACCTACATGGAATAGCCTTTCTCATCAGGGAAGCAACATGGCAGTCAGTGCGATAAAAAAGCGGCATACGGTTTTACTTGTTCGCATAATGAGTCTCAATTTTTCAGAGGGCGTCATTGCCCGTCTCTCCTGTCCTGATTCGGATGACCTGCCCGAGATCAGAAACAAAGATTTTACCGTCTCCGATTTTTCCCGTTACCGCAGCTTTGCAGATGGCATCGACGACCTGTTCAACCAGATCGTTGGCAACGG
>JASMER010000326.1 GCA_030752195.1 Gammaproteobacteria bacterium | reverse complement strand
ATAGAAGTCACCGAACCACAAATCTTCGAGCGATTCCCTTTTGCGCTGCTGGAGATCTTCGTCCTCATGGCGCAAGACCCAAAAATTGAAGGCATCAGAGCCTCAACGATTCGATTGCTGCGCGAGAACCGCCGGCTCATTGATAATGATTTCCGACATGATCTGCGCAATCTGACTCTTTTTATGGAGTTGCTGCGATCCCCCTACCACATGGCGCTTCATTTGCGCCGCATGGCCAGGTACGGCATTCTCGGGCGCTATCTGCCCGAATTCGGCCAGATAACCGGGCAGATGCAGCACGACCTATTTCATATTTACACGGTAGACGCGCACACACTTCAGGTTGTGGAAAATATGCGCCGCCTGTATCGCCCTGAAGCCGAAGAGCAATTCCCGCTCGCTGCAGACATTGCAAGGCAACTGCCCAAACCCGAACTGCTCTACATTGCTGGGCTGTATCACGATATTGCAAAGGGTCGTGGTGGCGATCATTCTAAGCTAGGCAAGATCGACGCAAGAGATTTTTGTCATCGGCATCGATTAGCTGAATGGGACACCAATCTGATTTGCTGGCTGGTTGACAAGCATTTGCTGATGTCAATGACGGCGCAAAGAAAGGACATCAGCGATCCGATGGTGATTCAGGAGTTCGCTGAGGTTGTTGGTGATAAGGCTCACCTAGATTATCTGTATATCCTGACCGTTGCGGACATTCGCGCAACAAATCCAGACCTGTGGAATTCGTGGCGAGCCTCTTTGCTCAGCCAGCTCTACATCAACACCCTGCGAGCCTTAAAAGCCGGATCGACTGATTCCCCGAACAGCACCGAGTTAATCCGCAGTAAAAAGACCTTGGCTGCGCAGCAGCTTATTTCACGCAGACTTTCTGAAGAGCGTATTGAGCAGATTTGGGCGAACAATCCAGACGAATATTTTGAACGGGAGTCAGTCAACAATATAGTCTGGCACACACAGGAGCAACTCAAGGCTGTACCGGGCAAGCCGCTGGTGGCGGTCAAAGAGCTTGAGGCAAATGATCACCCGGAAGGGGCAACCTTAATTTTCATTCACACTGAAGATGCGGAATTCCTATTTGCCAAGACCACAGCTGCATTCGAGAGGCTTCGCTTAAACATTGTTAACGCCAGGGTCATTACGTCACTGAATGCATTCTGTCTGGACACCTATACCGTGCTGGAACCTGACGGCAAGCCTGTCGGCGCGAATCCGAGGCGAGTACAGGAGATAGAGACTATTCTGCTTCAGAACCTTGCACAAACCACCGACAACATAAGGCCGGCCACTTACCGCAGAAGCCGGAAGCTCCGCTATTTTAACGAGCCAATCACGACAGTACTCACCAATACCCCGGGCAAAGGCTATTCGACGCTTGAGATAAATTGCCCAGACCAGCCGGGGATTCTGGCGACATTAGGCAAAGTAATTGCGGACAATCAGCTTCTGATCGTCGATGCGAGAATAACGACTCTGGGCGAAAGAGTGGAAGATATCTTCTGTCTGAAAGACCAAAAAGGCCGTCCAATTATCGACCCGGATGTTGAGCGTGATTTGCTCGAGGATATAGAGAACCGTCTTAGCGAAAGGCTGGCCGGCTAATCAAAAAGAGGCATCAAGTGAAAACAACGCTATACGGCATCACCAATTGCGACACGGTAAAGCGAGCCAGAACCTGGCTGAACACTATGGGCATCGTCTACCAATTACATGACTATAATAAACTGGGATGCTCAACAGATCAGGCCAAACAGTTCCTCGATCATTTTGGCATGGAAGCAC
>JASMER010000325.1 GCA_030752195.1 Gammaproteobacteria bacterium | reverse complement strand
GAGATTCCTGGCAGGTCAAAGGTCCGACTAGTGGACTGAATTGTCGTTGAGTATGCGGATGGTGTACTGCTCCCAGAGTCGCTCTATTTATGTCTGCAGGCGCTGATCTTCTTCCATGGCGATCCATTACAGCCTGACGCGGTCACGAATCTCTCCCAGTGATGGCAGCACCGACTCAGTTCTGGATTTGACCTGAAGCCAGTGCTGACCGCGATTACTTAGGAAAGGGCCCTCCCATGGACCGATTTCGGCGTTAAAAACTTGCTCAGCAAAAGGTTCATCAAAGATGTTGGACAGATCAAGCCGGTTGACATTCGGGAGAGGGTCGAGATTTCCTGGCGACTGGGACAGCATGGATTCCGCCTCCGCGCCGGCGGCGAGCTGTGCCAGCAAACCTGAGGGCAGATTCTCACGGCTGTTGAATACAATTTCGTCAGTGTCCAGCGTCGGAAGGGTTCGATAGCGTTCAAGATTGGCCTGATAAAAAGCCTCCAGCTCAGCTTCACTGGGCTGAATGATATCGCCGCTAAGCACATGACGCATTTTCTGTGCAAGGATGTCGTGAATCCGGGCATCATCATCTAAGCCTATTTTCAGTGCTTCCTGAACCAGAATCTGCTCCTCAACAAAAGCGGCGGTAAAATATTCCCGCTGCTCCTCGCTAAGGGCCTGACCGGCCGCCATCTCCTGCATGAACAGACGTCCATCTATGTCGGCCTGGTCCAGTTCTAGCAGCACGGTCTGGGTTCGATTGCCGAGCCCATATAAGGCAAAAATGATCAGGGCCATCAGGAAAAAATGCATCAGTGGTTCTCGCATTAGCCATCTGATCATGTCAGGTCTTACATCTTCGCTCATCGGTTCCTGTCCTCAAGTCTTGTTATTCTGCAGGGGCGCCGGCACACTCTGAGAGTCGAGGGTGTCCCGGTAGTGTTAAACTTGTATCGCGTGCCCGCGTCGCCTTCAATCAGATTCTATAACCGGGAGTGGGATGCGGCCAGTCATGGAGCCACTAAGTCGAGAATTTATTGACAGCTGTCGCCGCGAAGAAGGCCGGATTATTCGCGGCGACAACATGACCCGCATCGAAACTTTCGTCGACGCGGCCTTTGCGTTTGCTTTTACCATGTTGGTGATCAGCATAGATGAGATTCCGAAAAGCCCTCCAGAACTGTTTGAGCTCTCCAAAGACATTCCTGCGTTTGTCTTCAGTGCGCTGAGTATTGGTGCGGTGTGGCTGGCGCATGCCAAATGGAGCCGCACTTTCGGATTGCAGGATTCGATCACTGTGTATCTGAGTCTGGCGCTGGTGATTCTGACGCTGGTGTTTGTCTATCCGATCAAGCTGATGGTGCAGGCGTCTGTGCTCTACATTTCGATAACAATTTTTGACACTCAGGTGCTGGATACTGGGCTTTTTGACGATAACGACTGGGCAGATGGTACGGTGGCAGGTCTTTTCGTCTATGTCGCTGTCGGGCTGATGTCTCTGGGCGCGATTATTGTCGCGTTCTATCAGAATGCGCTCCGATATGCGAAGGAGCTTCACATCACGGCGTTTGAGCGTGATTACTGCCACAAACTCACGCTGACCTGGAGCCTGGTGATTGCTACAGCAATGCTGTCGCTGGTGGTGGCGCTGTTATCCGAGGAAGTGACTGTTTCTGGCGCCGGTGTTCTGTACTTCAGTCTTTTCGTGACCATCCCCGTGGGCCAATTTCTCTATCGAAGATCGCGGTTTGCTATGTCGCCAGTCAGCCTCGAAAACAGCGGTCACTAGACCGTTCAGAGCCCCCGTCGAGCTC
>JASMER010000324.1 GCA_030752195.1 Gammaproteobacteria bacterium | reverse complement strand
AAACACCAGTTCGACGCTGGCCTGTCCCACCGGCTTCCGCGCACTGGATCCGTTGAAAATTACATCGGTCATTTGCTCGCCGCGCAGGTTTTTGGCCGAGCTCTCACCCATTACCCACCGGACCGCATCGATAACATTCGATTTACCGCAACCGTTAGGACCCACCACGGAACACATGTTGGAGGGAAAATTTATCGTGGTGGAGTCTACGAAAGACTTGAAACCCGCTAACTTAATACACTTTAGGCGCATTAATTGAATACCCGAGCAATCCCCGAGTTATCCGAGGACTGATTTTATTCATTTATCATCGTGCGCACAATTAGCGCCAGCTATTCGCTGATGGGCGAGACTGCATGGATGTGCAATGTATGGAATGTTAGCGCATGCGCGCTCGCAAAAACACTGGATATTGGGCTTTGGCGCCGAAATATTTTTGATACTCAATTTCGAGGCGGGCGGAGAGGCTCAACAGGATTTGCCTTTAGCTTTTTGTTTCAAAATAAAGAGGATTAGTCAGCTCGCCACGCACGGAGGAAGCACAAGAACCATGTTGAAACAACGCGCGCCGATGCAAGCCAAACCTATGGGAGCCTCAGGATTAAAGCCTGCATGTATCCGCGTTAGCTACCTCATGAGCCGATTATCACCAAGCGCACTCGTTACGTAGAGCAAGTCTCAGGGCTTTATAAGGAAGTCTCTTTGAAACGCTCCATTACCCTCCAGTTACAACACTAAGTTCTTGCTTATTCCCGCTTGAATCAGTGAAAAAGAACTTGCCGTCCTCCTGTGAGATGCCAGCAGATGCGTCGATTCCGATATTGACACTCTCAACGTCAAAATGAGGCTTCAACGTGATTTTCTGACCTCCGTAGACAAGCTCTACACTTCCATCTGTATTCAGTTTCGCTTCGCCATCATCTGATAATGCTTTTATCGCTGACTCAATCTCTTCTTGATCTTTGAAGGCAGGCGTTAACACTTGCGTCGTTCCATCTTGGTTAACGATCTCGATTTTCTCGTCAGCTCCCGAACCAGTGGCGTAGGCACCCGGGTCTTTGTCTGATGTCCCTGTCAGAGGCGAGGGAACGCCAACTATTGGCTTATCTCTACCATCACCTAAATCAGATATTGTTGTCTGACCACCAGAGCCAATCTCTATTTTACTGTCAGGCGGCAGAACATCCTGAACACTGTCTGGATCAGCGATCGCTGGCATTAAAGGTATTTGATAGCCCTTATCTGTTGTAAGGACATAAGCACCTCGCTCATCAACCGATATTCCGGGCTGAGCCCCCTCCGGAGCTTGCACCATGTTAGCTGTGTCAGGAATGAACGCAGCCGCTGCACCATCACTGCCCTCAGCTTTTACATTCAGAATCCCATCAGCGCGTTGCTCGAATTCAAAAGAACCAGCGTCCGCCGCGTCTAGCGCATTATTTAACCCCTCGATGACACTTGTATCACCAGATCCACCTCCGATTGCCAGGTCCTTTGACAAGTCTGGTAGTGGCGGAAGAGTGGTGTTGGCATTTGTCGGCTCTGTTGTTAACTCCTTAAAACCAATCTTTGCCCCAGGAGGTGCTTTTAGATCGCCGGTCGAAGAATCCATTTGCCAGCCCGGCGGAAGCAATTCCCCAAGCGCATCATTGGACACTTTTGCAACATCAACGTTAGTGGCAAGTTTTGAGAAATCGTCCCCTGCCATCCCTTTTACTTCTTCAGGGTTTAGTTTAGCAATTGTCTCATTGGTCATTGACCCCATAACCGATGCATCAAGGCCGCCCAAGTTATCTTTATCAAGGCCCGACAAAGCGTTG
>JASMER010000323.1 GCA_030752195.1 Gammaproteobacteria bacterium | reverse complement strand
TATAAAGCAGAAATTTTGTATCTGAATAAAAACTTCGAGGCCGCTGCGACTGCTGCTATTTCTGCCATCGCCGGACTCCCTGAACAGGAGGTGCTTCTTAAGGCGCGCCTTTCAGCGCGCCTGGGGGAATCGCTCTGGCAGATGGGAGATTTTTCAGAGGCAAATCATCACTTCGCCTTAGCACTCCAAACGGACCCAAGCGTCATGCGAAGGCTTCAGACCAGCCTGCCCGTAGACATTGTGTCTGATAATTCGCCAATGGCTGAATCAGTCAGAAAAATGATGGCTGAATCACCACGTTTCAGAGCTGGACAGTCCGGTCTGATACTCAGCGTCTCTTCAAGCCCAGAGCCCTTGATTTGCCTGAGAACTCGGTTGGGTGAAGCGATTTCATGCATTAGTCAATCAGTCGGCTCACAGCAAGATCTTCACTCATTCTCTGCTGAGATTACCCGGATCTTCCACAAACAGACATTTGGTATCGGAATTGAACTCAGTCAAGCCGAGCGAACCATACTGATGGGCTCAAACGTTATACTGAGTGCACAAAGAAGTTCGAATATGCGGAATAGCCGAGAGGTTTTCCTCAAGCGTTAGACCCACTATACCGACTCTCCTGTGCAAATATCATCCGATTAACCGCAACCGAATAAATACTTTGTCCAGCCCTAATGTATTGTCCAAGAAACTGATTGTTCTGTTGGCTGTGGCCTCCGCTTTAGGACCCACCGCCATGCAAATTTTGCTGCCAGCCCTTCCGGTTATTCAGGATACCTTTATCGTCAGTAACGGGATTGCCCAGTTGACTCTCAGTCTCTCCATGCTGGCAATAGCGCTGGGAACCCTTTATTACGGGCCACTTTCTGATAAGTACGGCCGCAAACCAGTCATGTTGATTGGCCTGTGTATCACCTTTGCAGGCTCTCTGGCATGTTTGTTCGCAGACAGTATCGAATTTCTTATCTTGGGCAGGTTTATCCAGGCATTTGGTGGCGCCGTGGGACTGGTTCTGGCTCGCGCCATAGTTCGAGATGTCTATGAAGCGAACGATGCCGCCAGAGTCATAGCCACTCTCGTTATGGTGATGGTTGTTATTCCGATGCTCTCACCCGCCTTAGGGGGAGAACTGATGGCAAGATTTGGCTGGCAGTTTGTTTTCTCGATTGTAGCGGGCTTTAGCGTGGTCCTGTTTGCTGTCATGCTTTATCTGCTGCCCGAAACTTTAAAAGAGTCGGTTCCTTTTGAAGGGATCTCTGCGATGCTGTCGACATACGGAATGCTGCTACAATCCGTTACGTTCAGGAGCTATGCACTTTGTGTTGCTTTCGTCTCCGTCGTTTTTTTCAGCTTTGTTGCTGCAGCGCCAGAGATAATGGTGAGTGCATTCAATCGCCCTCCCACCGACTATGGTTATTATTTCATCATGATCCCGCTGGGGTTTATGGGAGGAAACTATACCACCAGGATGCTGACCCAGCGTTTCAGCATCAATCAGCTGATCAGCCTTGGGGGCAGCATTGCATTACTGGGCATCATTGCTGCGCTTGCTTTTCAGATGCTGGGGAACAGCCACCCTCTGGCTCTTTTCGTGCCTGTCGCCATCGCTGTCTTCGGCAACGGGATTACCCTCCCCAATGCTCAGGCAGCGGCAATCAATGAATTTCCTCAATACGCCGGTAGCGCGTCAGGCCTGACCGGCTTTCTGCAAATGGCACTTTCGGCTGCTGCTGCCCAGGCCGTGGCCTGGATCTACAATGGAACCGCATTTCCCCTACTATTCATGATGCTTTGCGCGTCGGTACTGTCCTTGGGATTGTTCCATTTCGGCATTAAAAGCCA
>JASMER010000322.1 GCA_030752195.1 Gammaproteobacteria bacterium | reverse complement strand
ACCCCATTTCTCGTTGGAGCTAGCAACGACCGCCGCTTCCAGAATTTTCGGATGTTTAAACAAGATTGATTCGACTTCCAGAGAAGAAATATTTTCACCGCCGGAAATAATAATGTCCTTGGAGCGATCCTTGATCTGAGCGTAACCATCGGGATACCAGACCGCCAGATCGCCAGAATGGAACCAGCCTCCGGCAAAAGAGGCTTCGGTTGTGGCCGGGTTTTTCAGATAGCCCTTCATAACCAAATTTCCGCGCATGAAGATCTCACCCATTGTTTGCCCGTCCTTGGGAACAGGCCTCAGAGTTTCGGGGTCCGCAACCATCATCTCATCCTGCAGCGGGGCCCGGACGCCCTGACGCGCCAGTAACTCGGCCCGATTATCGACACTAAGTTTCTGCCACTCATCATGTGGCGAGCAGACAACACATGGGCCGTAGGTCTCGGTCAGCCCGTAAACATGGCAAACGCTGAAGCCCATGTTTTCCATGCCGGCGATCACTGCAGCAGGCGGCGCCGCTCCAGCCGTCATCGCACTCACTTTTTGGCTGATACCCTGTTTGATCTCGTCTCTGGCATTGACCATGGTGTTGAGCACCACAGGCGCTCCGCAAAAGTGTGTGACTCTGTGCGTCTTAATCGCATTGAAAATAGCCTCGTCCCGAACGTGCCGTAAACAGACGCTGGTGCCGGTAACGGCAGCAAGCGTCCAGGGGAAACACCAGCCGTTACAATGGAACATAGGCAGAGTCCAGAGGTAGACAGGATGCCCACTCATATCCCAGCACAGTGACATGGAAATCGCGTTCAGGTAAGCACCACGGTGGTGGTATACCACCCCTTTTGGGTCACCGGTAGTACCCGAGGTATAGTTGAGTGAAATCGCTTGCCACTCGTCTTTGACCTTAAAACAGCGGTACTCCGGATCTCCTGTAGCCAAGACTTCATCATAGGTCTTGGCGCCGAGCAATTCGCCACCAGAAAAATAAGGGTCGTCAATGTCAATCACAACCGGCTTGTCAGACAACAGTTCAAGGGCCGCATTAATCGTATTACTGTACTCACGATCCGTGAACAGGACCTTAGTCTCCGCGTGCTGCAGAATAAATGCGATGGCTTTTGCATCAAGCCGGACATTCAGCGCATTGAGCACTGCCCCGATCATAGGAACCCCAAAATGCGCTTCGAAGGTCTCCGGAGTATTGGCTCCCATAAACGACACGGTGTCTCCCTCACCGATACCCATCGCGCTCAATGCCGAGGCAAGGCGACAGGACCTGGCATAGGTTTCGGCCCAGGTATAGGTCGTGTCACCGTGAATGATCGAAGGACGTTCCGGATAAACGCTGGCACAGCGCTCAAGGAAACTGAGAGGGGTCAGAGGAGCGAAATTCGCCTGGTTCATACCCAGGTTCTGCTCGTAGATATTTTCAACGCTCATAGGATCATGGTTTCCCGTTATGTTGTCCCGGCGAGAAAGGCATCTGAGGTGGATTGCCAGACACCCACCCATCCTGTTGTAGTCGATACGGACCCCAACTGCCCGGTAACTCAACAGAAGGTTTCGCTGCCCCATTACAGCTGACGCCGGAATAACCCGTTTGTTGGGTGTTAAACAGAGAGTATCCCAATCCAAAGAGCCTGCACAACGTCAGCGGATAATAAGCGTGCTCATCGACCACTGGCGCAGGCCCAAAGACGACTGCCAGGCAGCTATACCTCCTCAAGGAAAAGCTCACGGAGATTCTCGATTGGCCCGACGGTGAACCATTAGCGAGATCAGCGCCAGCGCAGCGCTCAGCAACTCAACATAAAGCAGGCGCAGGGTAAAATCATCGAAGAGG
>JASMER010000321.1 GCA_030752195.1 Gammaproteobacteria bacterium | reverse complement strand
AAAATCAATACTTAACAAACGGCACGGCAGGGTGATTACCTGGAGGAAGAAAGTACGGGAACCAACCACTGCTACATTGTTATAAAAGATGATTTTAGAATACAGGGAAAAAGACATCGGGGATAGGAAATTCTCATCACACCTCTGAGAAAGTTGCCACATATTTAGTTATCACAGTCTCGTGAGGGGAAGGCCTGCGAGCAAGGTACAATTACTGGCTACAAAGTTCTAAACTACGGAATCATTCGAACAGCTTGTAAGAAAAGAAGCATCTAGCCATGAACGCCAAATAAATTAGGAGCGTGGATAGAGGCAAAATGCGCTCCCAAAGAGGTCGATCTCGAAGCTCTAATCCAGATCAAACTCTTGCCTTAACTCTAACGTTCTTGCGCCCGCAAGCGACCCAGGCATCGAATAATTACCTTCATGGCACGCATACTCGTAGAGTTGATCTTCTGTCGCGTAAAAGCTCAGCTCAGCAGTCCATGGTCGCGAGTAAATGTTACTGTCTTCCACTGTAAACTGGTAAAGGATTTCGTCATCAGAATAGCGACTAAATCGCTCTATGATGCGACCTTCTTTAGTGATTGGTATGGTGCTCTGGCGAAGTTGCTGCGGATTGATATTAATGCTTTCTACCAGCAACGTTTCTTCCTCATACCAGCCGACAGAATCACCGAACCATGGTTCATGAGCGTCGGGACGACGGTTTGCCCGCGCTTCTTCTTTCGATGAATAAATCGGTATGATTCTGGCGTCATGAGCCATCTCAATCAGAATAACCACGTAATGGTCTGTCTGTATAAACTGGTAGGTGTTGTTATAAAGCGCGCTCATCATCCCCGGACCCGCTTTATTGCCAAATCCAAGAAGGCAGCGCTCTGAATTCGGGAATGCTTCAGGTCCGCTGAAATCAGCAATACCTGTCGCATAACGAGCACCAAAGTTATCCCGATCGAAGTCATACTGTGGATCTGCCCGTCGAGGAACGCGACCGTTAGGCGGGTCGATGATGTAGGAAGTGCGATACTCTCCTTTGACGAGGGCCAGATTGTTGCCTGGCTCAACCCAGAAATTATTGTAAGCCCGTACGCCGAAGTCTCCGGCCCCCGCCTCTGGCGTATTGTTTACGCCATCGCCTTCGTCTAACCCACCCTCAAGACCTGCGATCGGCGTTCTGGCCGCGATCGCCAGAGCTTCTTCGGGCGACGCAATTAAATGCTCCACGCCTTTCGGGCGCTGCAGCCCGGTCAAAGATTTGTTTGTCCAAATCCCTTCAAGATCAGGCAGCTCCGCCTCGGCAAATGCGCTGTAAATAAGCATTCCTGTCGCAGTGAACAAAAAAAACGCTGAATCGAATCGGTTCATAGCAAAACCCCAGAAGTTGACAAGTCAATGAACTGACCAAGTTGCGACGGTATTGAATTTAGCAGTAAAAAGCAAAAACCTCTTCCCGACTGGATGAAGCGCGAGCACTCGCCAGATAAACAACAATTCAGCGAATTAAAGCTGGCACCCTCGCATGTAAGGCTGCCGGTAATTAATTATTCGTACCTCAAGGCATCAATAGGGTCCAACCTCGACGCCTTCGCGGCAGGCAAGATGCCAAACAGCACACCAACTGCACCGGAGAACCCAAGCGCAAGAAGCGTTGCCCAAAGCGGGACGCTGGCAGGAGGGAAATCTGGAATGCCGCTGGAAATAAGCACCCCAAGACCGTAGCCTGAGACGAGCCCAATAGCGCCGCCGATTAATGAAAGCAGCATGGCTTCTATCAAGAATTGCATCAAAATATGGTGACTCTTGGCACCTATTGCTTTACATATCCCGATTTCTCTGGTCCTCTCAGTCAC
>JASMER010000320.1 GCA_030752195.1 Gammaproteobacteria bacterium | reverse complement strand
CCCTAGCCTGAAAAAAATGCCGCGGTCTTGGGTTAGAAACAGCATCTCAGAGTAGCCGACAAATAGTCTTGACTTCTCGCTTCCACAAACACAGGCTGCTCATAGTTCGTTTATACCTTTAATGCGTCTCATTCATCCTACAGAGCCCTTTTCTTTGGCCTGGTAATTAAGATCAAAATTGCTAAGCGGTAACTGCCTGATGCGCAGACCGGTGGCATCGAACACCGCATTGGCCAGGGCCGGTGCGATACCCGGTGTCCCAGGCTCGCCGGCACCACCGATATCATGGCCACTGTTGATCACATGGGTTTCGATACGAGGCGCTTCACGCATCCTTACTGAGGGATAATCGTGAAAGTTGCTCTGGACGACAGCACCGTTCTCGACGGTGATCTCGCCGTGAAGCGCTGCAGTCAGACCGTAGATGATTCCTGACTCAAGCTGTGCTGCAATACCGTCAGGCGCTATCGCGAGACCGGGATCAATTACTGCAACCACCCTGTCTACCGAGAGCTGCCCGTCTGTTACTGTCACCTCAACCACCTGAGCGACCAGTGAGCCAAAGGATTCCTGAAGCGATATGCCGCGACCGCGTCCCGCACCCAGCGGGCGGCTCCATTCTGCTTCCTCGGCGGCTCGCCTCAAAACCGCAAGGTGCCGGGGACTCTCCTGCAGCAGCTCAGCACGGAACTCGTAGGGATCCCTGCCAACCGCAACAGCCGCTTCATCTATAAAGGATTCAGTGAAAAAGCCGTGCTGCGAGTGGTCAACACTGCGCCAGGCCCCGAAAGGGATATGCACGGGACTACTTACATAGCCGATGTCCTGTGCCGCAACCCGGTAGGGTATAAGCGGCGCCTCAACCGGCTCGTTCTTATTTGTGTAGGTATTTTCCCAGGCGACCAGCCGGTTACTACTGTCGAAGGCTGCACGAAATCGACTCTGAACGGCAGGCCGGTAAAAATCCTGACGGACGTCTTCTTCACGGGACCAGATCAACTGGACCGGACGGCCCACTGAGCGGGAAAGCAGCGCCACCTGCATGGCGTAATCTGGCCGGGCCTTTCGCCCGAAGCCTCCACCCATCATGTGGTTGTGCAAGGTAACCTGTTCCGGATCCATACCGAGGATGGCCGCAACGTCCCGGCGAAATCCCAGCGGATTCTGACAGCCAACCCAGATTTCCGCGCGATCACTTTTCACATCAGCTGTGGCATTCAGAGGTTCCATGCAGGTGTGGGCGAGAAAAGGCACGTGATAGTCTGCATCGATCACACGAGCGGCAGCAGCAAATTCAGCGGAGACCTCACCCGTGACCCGATCGCTCTGTCGTTCTGTTCCGCCGGTAATATCCCGCTCAAACTGGGCATAAATGCCATCACTGTCAACAGATTCAAATCCGGTTTCACTCCAGATAACCTGAAGGGTTTTGACCGCCTCATTTGCCGTCCAGTAACTGTCAGCCACAACGGCAACTGCTTCGGTTGATAACGTTTCCCCAAGCATACCGCCCACGGAAGACTGCGGAATCACAACAACATCAATGACACCTGCCATGGACCGGGCCGCACCGTCATCAAGCTCGACGACGCTACCGCCGGGCACCGGTGAGCGAACTACGCTGGCGTAAGCCATGTCGGGAACGCGCACGTCCAGAGCAAATTTTGCTGATCCGTCCACCTTCGCCGGAATGTCTCTGCGCGGCACAAACTTGCCCACGATTTTGTAGTCTGCCGGATCCTTGAATCGCGGAGTTTGCGAAGGGGACATCGCCGCGACCTTACCGGCAAATGCCGCGTAGGGTTCCCGTCTGTTACTTGCCGCGTGGATGACATGGCTGTCCGCAGTGGTCACTT
>JASMER010000031.1 GCA_030752195.1 Gammaproteobacteria bacterium | reverse complement strand
GATACTCGCGTATCTAAATGAAACGGTGGATGAATACGCAGTGAGGGACAGCATCGACTTCGGCGTGCGCGTGGTTTCCGCTCGCTGGTTAAGCGCAGAATCAGTCTGGGAGACCGTTGCGCGGGACGGTCGTGGACAGGAAGTCCGGTATCGATCGCGCCTGCTGTTTATGTGCAGTGGCTATTACCGCTATTCGGCGGGCTATACGCCGGACCTTCCCGGCCTTGAAGAATTCGCCGGCACGGTCGTTCATCCCCAACTATGGCCCGACGATCTGGATTACAGCAACAAGCGGGTTGCCGTCATTGGCAGCGGTGCTACGGCGGTGACCCTGATTCCAGCAATGGCGGATAAAGCCTCCCATGTCACAATGGTGCAGCGCTCGCCGACCTACATTTTGTCAATGCCCAGCAAGGACAGACTGGCCAATTTGCTGAATCGCTTGATGCCCGCAGCCTGGGCCTATGCTTGCACGCGCTGGCGCAATATTCGGTTCCAGAATTATTTCTATAAGCAAGCTATCGAGAGGCCAACTAAAATCCGAGCGTATATCCTCAAACGACTGCGCAAAGCGCTTGCGCCTGAAATTGACGTAGAAAAGCATTTTACCCCAAGCTACGATCCGTGGACTCAGCGGCTCTGCCTAGTGCCGGATTCGGATCTTTTTCATGTCTTGAATTCCGGTAAGGCTAGTGTGATAACTGGCACTATCGCTCGCATCACTTCAGATGGTATTGAAATGCAGGGCGGAGAGAAGATTGAAGCAGACGTGCTAGTCACTGCAACTGGCATTCAACTTGAGTTACTCGGGGGCGTTGAGTTTTTCATGGATGACCAAAAGCTGGATTTCAGCCAGCGGTTTTTTTATCAGGGTATGATGTTTTCGGGTGTGCCAAATCTGATTCAGACTTTCGGCTATATCAATGCTTCCTGGACTTTACGAGCCGATCTGAATTCAGAATTTGTTTGCGCCCTGTTAAAACGAATGGATGAAACGGGCACTACCCAGTGCGTACCACTGCTGCGTGATTTTGAACTCGAGATGGGCGGTCAGGACTGGGTTACCGATTTCAATCCGGGCTATTTCAAGCGTGGGAACCACTTGTTTCCTAGGCAAGGTTCGCATTCCCCCTGGCACAATACACAGGACTACCTGCTGGACCTCAAGCTGCTGGCTGAAGGGCTGCCGGATGACGGGGTGTTGCAGTTTCAGAAGCCCGGCAAGGCCGACGCGGCGTAATCATCCCATTGGATCGGATCCCGGCAATTTCGATATGCTTCAGAAGTTGCCGGTTATTGTCAGGCTTGGCTGTGTACCTCCGTGAGTGCAGCGGTACTCCAGCTCCCTTAGCCAGCCATCAGATCTACGTCCATTGTACCGCCAACGCTCGCGGCATTGAGAACCGTCGGTGAGCTGCCTGACATCAAGACGGTAAGTGATACCGCGGCGGTCCCGGATTTCCGCAAAGATGCCATAAAAAGGCTCTCCTACCGAAAATTCGAAATCTTTGATGTCGTATTGAAACATGCCGCCGTCAAGCCGATCGAAATATTGCGTTCCCCAGTTAAATCTCCATTCGGGAATATCGTGTCGGGTAGTCAACGTGAAGCGGCCGCGCTGATAATTGCGAAAGCGCCGTTCCCTGCCGTCAAAGGGGTCGATGACCTGCGAGTCCTGTATGTTCAGCGTCGAATTCACCAGCAGGTTTGGAAGTCCGATCATTGCCATGCGGATACTGGCAGTAAGGGTCGCTCCGTATTCAACTCCATCCCCAAGATTTCCATTGACCGAGGCGAGCGCGTCCTCTGAAGTCGATGCATCAATCCAGTCGATGACATCCTGATGGTCAGCGTAGAAAAATTCAGCGCTGACCACGCCAATGTCACTCGGGAGACGGTACTCGCTGTTCAAAGTGTAGCGCCACTGGGCTTGCTGACGCAGTTCGGCGTTACCTCTCAGCGTGTTGGCATCGTTATCCTGCTCGTCATTGGCTGCCACGAAATCAGCGAAGCTCAACTGGTTGACGATACGTTCGGCAGAACCTCTTACCTGAAACATTGGTGTGATGTTATAGCGTAGATCGATCTTCGGTTTAATAAATTCGAAGCTTCTTGAATTCTGTGCGTCGCCAGTCTGAATGATGTCTGAGCTTTCATATAACAGCGTCGATTCCAGAGTAAGTTTCGGATTGATGCGCCAGTTGTGGATGGCGAATGGCTCATAACGAATTTCTTCCACCTGAGAGTTGGCGAGACCGAGGTTCACAGGCACCAGCCCCCCAAGCGCAGTTGACGGAGTACCGGAAGCATTGAGCAGGCCGAGCGCTAGTGCGGAATTCAGCGTGGTCTGCGCACGTTCGCCGCCTATTTCAACGCTCTGATTCTGGAGAAAATCGAATGTGTAGGAACCTCGGACAATACGTTCTTTGGTTATCGAGTTGGAGTTTAGAATCAGGTTGAGTTCTTCAGTGTTGTTCGCGAAGCGCTCGAATCGTTGCCGAATTCGCAGGTTTTCATCCTGATTGGCGATGCCAAGTAATTTAAATCGCGCGCCGTTGTCAAACGTGTATTCATAGTCAAATCCACCCTCCCAGTTGTCTCTGGGGTTCGGGTTGGCCTCCCGCTCGACGAGATGTGCAACTGGATTGCTGCGAAGATTGCTGGTTACGCGCTCAATATCTGTGGGGGCATCCCTCTCGGCAAGCAGTCCGTTGAGCTGCAGTGTGCTTTTGCTGTTGATTGCGTAGGCCAGATTAAAGCTCAATTCATTGTTAGCGCCATCAATGGTGACTTCCTCGGTAACGGTGTCGTTGGGGGAAAAATCACCCAGAATGCTGCTCTCATTGTTCAGGCTGTTGCGGTAGCGCGGCTGGCTGCGTAGAGTCATCGTGTAGTTTAGTTCACCACGTTGGCCGTTTACCGCGAAAGTTCCGCCCGGTTGAATTGCATCGTCCTGTGAATAGTTTAGGGATCCTTGATAAGAAAAGCTGGTCGAAGAAAGCTCCTCGAACAGAACCACGTTTATGATCTGTCCGCTGCCTCTGACATCCAGATCTCCGGAAGTGCCGCGAATGATCTGTATTTCCTGAACCTGCGAAGAGGCGATGCGCTGGAGCATTTGCTGCGTCGAGTTGTTTTTACCCGCGTTGCGTTTGCCGTTGATCAGAATTTCTGTAGAACCCGCGCCACTGCCAAGTCCTCTTCCGCCGCGAGACGGGCTTCCCGAAAAGCCCCCGGGCCCGCTGAATCCCCCTCCTCCGCTGCCGCGACCGTTGGTATCTTGACCTGGGATTCTGGCCAGCATGTCACCTGCGGTGATGGGTTGCCATTCCGTGAAGTAAGTTGCCGGGTAGACTACCGTAGAGCCGTCCTCCGATGCGTCTTGCGCGCGGTTTATTTCGGGTGCAAGAACACTAAGCAGCAGGATGCTCGCTGCAATAAGTTGTCGCGCCGCGCGGTGCTGGATGTTCCCTGCCATAAGTCAGCTCAAATCTGCTTGCAGTCGACCGGAGTCCGACCAGAGAGCCCTTTAAACTCAGGGCGGGCGGCAGTGTACTGATAATGAGGCGAAATTCCTCGCATCTGTTACAAACTGACAAGATTAAAATGGCAAGGGCGAAGCCTGCGCCCTGACCCAGAACCGCTGTGCCGCCTTCTGGGAGTCAGCTGGACGTCGTGGAAGGAGTAGGTTTCGAGCCCGGTAATTTTTTGGCAATTGCCAGATACTGACGCTATGATGGAGCGAGGAATCCAGACAGCCCTCGAATGAAATTGCAGCACCTCGGGCGCTCTAATGCACATTGGTTTGGTCGATTAAGGAGGACTAGAATGAAAACAACACGTCGCGGCTTTTTCAAAACCGCCGGTCTTGGCACTGCAGCTGGACTGATTGGTGGCACTGCACTCATTACCCCCAGTGTACTTGCACAGACACGCCATAATCGCAGCGCGGGCGTTTTTGACAACGGCATCATCCAGCTCAGCCAGAATGAGAGCGGCAGAGGACCTGGCCCTCGCGTTCTGGAAGCTATCAGAGCGCACACCTCGAAGCGAGTTGGCCGGGGCTACGCTCCGGATTATGTGCCGGAGCTTCAGGATGCCATTGCCTCTCATTTCAACATCGACCGCAGTAACGTAATTTTGGCTTCTGGCTCCACCTGGCTGTTACAGGGATCAGTGCACGCTTTTGTCAGCGAGGATAAACCGCTGGTCACTGCGGGACCCACGTTTTCTACCAGTGAAGCCACCGCTCGAGGGGCCGGCCTTCCGGTTACACTGGTACCCCTGAACTCCGAAGCAAAACTCGATTTGCCAGAAATGGTCAAAGTCTCCAAAGGAGCTGGTCTGGTGTATCTGTGCAACCCTAACAATCCGTCTGGGACAGTCCATGGCCCCGAGACTATCGACGCCGTGGTCAGGGCAATCTTGAAGGAATCTCCCGATACCTATATTCATCTCGATGAGGCCTACATTGATTACGGCGATCCGGCAAAAATCCAGACGGGTCTGGCGCTGACTCAGGAGTTCAGAAATGTCTTCATCACCCGCTCATTTTCCAAAGCCCACGCTCTGGCCGGCATGCGTATCGGTTATGCCATGGGGAACCGGGATACGCTGAACGCCATTCGCAATTCCTGGGGCATGGGAGATGTCAGCATGCTTGGCGCCATTGCTGCGCTGACGGCCTTTGAGGATCGTGAGCATATTGAGTGGGAACGCGAGGAAAACAACCGGGTTAAGGCGTTTACGGTCGGCGCTCTGAACGATCTGGGTTATGACGTTCCTGAGTCCCACACCAACCATTTATTTGTCGATCTGCGCGCACCTGCTCGCGGATTCCGCGAGGAATGCATGGAAAGGAAAGTCGCTGTAGGCAGGGATTTTCCACCCTGGGAAAACACGCACTGCCGCATTTCTCTCGGCAGCATGGAAGAGATGGAAGTTGCGGTCAGAGTCTTCCGTGAGGTGCTTGGCTAGAGTTGCCGGCATCAACGGCATCGCGACTGTCGGGCTTTGGTACCAGCAGTCGCGGACGCACGCCTTGACCCTGTCACCCGCTTGATGACCTGTAGTTAAAAGAACGATAACAACATGACTCATACAAAGTATTCAAAATCCCTCTTGTCCTGCCTGGTACTGACGTCAGCCATTTGTATGTCTGCAGCGCTGAGCGCTCAGAATGAATATCAGGCGCCCAGAACGGAATGGGGGCAGCCGGATCTCCAGGGTGTCTGGAATTTTTCCTCCAGTGTGCCCATGCAGCGTCCCGCACAATACGGTATCCGTCAGTTCCTGACGCCAGAAGAAATCGAGCAGATCCAGGCACGTCGTGCCGCTGCCGATGCCAATTCTGACTCGGCGCTTGCGATTGAGGGTGTTGACGAGTCTTACAACGACTTCTGGATAGAAAACGCTGGGATCGGCGACTTGGTGCGCACCTCGCATATTGTGTATCCCGATAACGGCCAGCTCCCCGGTCTGGTGACCGGCGCCATTGCGCGGCAGGGGGTCTACGGTGGTGCGACCACGGGAGAAATAAGGCCCGTGCGCATTGCAGCAGGCGGCATTGGCACGGACGGTCCAGAAGATCGCGGCCTATCGGAGCGCTGTATCATCGGGTTCAATGCCGGCCCGCCATTTGTTCCCAGTCTCTACAACAACAACGTGCAGATCTTTCAGTCGAAAGACACGGCAGTCCTGATGACCGAGATGATACACGACGCCCGTATCGTGCCTTTATACGAGTCGTTGGACGATTTGCCGCCGTTGAACGATGATGTGCGCCTGTGGACAGGGGACTCAAAAGGCTATTGGGATCAGGACACTTTGGTAGTGGTTACGCGCAATTTCAATGGATTGTCAGCAAGCTTTGGCCAAGCCGGGACATCTATCAATAAAGTGCTCACGGAGCGCTTCACAAGGGTAGATGAGGTTACCGTAGATTATGAATTCACCGTTGAGGATCCGGCAACTTTTAGCGACCGCTTTACCGGTATCGTGTCGATGACCAAGGTCGGCGGCTTGCTTTACGAGTATGCCTGCCATGAAGGTAACTACGGCATGGTCAACATTCTCCGGGGTGCCAGAGTACAGGAGCGAATGGATGCTTCGGGCTCTTAGTCCCCACTTTAAGGGATTTCACCAAATCGGTTGCACTCAGTCCAAATGAGGCATATCCTGCTTTTATTGGTGTTTCATTGGACATCATAAAACTGAATGAAAACAGTAAGATAAGAGAGCGCAAAGAGGTTATCCCATGAGCAAAAACGCAGGTCTCAATCGAAGATCCTTCATGAAGAATGCTGGCTTTACGGCCCTTGCTGGCGCAACCGGCTCTCTGGCCGTTGGTGCTTCTCAGGCAAATGCTCAAAGCGGTAGCCCTTCCCAGTCCTATCCCCGACACGCGAACGGCAACTATGACTTTGGTACCGTTTACAATCGCGCCGGACACAATTGCGCCCGCTGGGATTCTCCACCTCGTAACTACCCCGGTGGGGAGTTCAAGTTCGGGATGGGTGTCGCTTCTATGGACTTCGAATGTGCACCCTGTATCACCGAAGCCTTGATGGAGCGGGTTCAGCACCACAGTTGGGGATATCTCGCCAGCACTGCTGAACTGACTAGCGAAATCGTGAAATGGAACGGTGAGCATCACAACAACGATATCGACGCCAGCATGGTGACACTGTCAGATGGTGTCTATCCCGGCATGATCGCTGCAATGCGTTCATTCGTGCCGCGCGGCGGCAAGGCGTTGATTATGTCTCCTGCTTACTCCGGGTTTTATACCATGGCCGGTGCGGCAAACATTGAGACCGTTGATAGCGAATTGAAATTAATAAACGGTCGGTATGAAATCGACTATGAGGATCTTGAGGCCAAGATGACTTCAGACGTTCGCATCTTGATTGTCTGCAATCCGCAAAACCCAACAGGAAACGTGTGGCGCGAGGAAGAGCTGTTGCGCATTGGCCGCCTGGCTCTGGACCATGGTATCGTGGTGCTTTCGGACGAGATCCACTCTGATGTTATTCGCGGCGATCAGAAGTTTACGCCGTTCTCTGCGCTGCCTGACCGGGATGTCGTTAGCAACAGCCTGACTTTTAACGCAATCAGCAAGACGTTTAATCTGGCCGGTATGAAAAACGCCTACTACTACTCAAAGTCCCCAACCATGCTGCAGCGCGTGAATCAGTACCATCGCGCTGAGTTGAGCACCCTGGGCGTGGTAGCCAATGTTGCGGCCTATAAATATGGTTGGGAATGGTTTGATCAGGCGAATGCCTACATGGATAGAACGCACACCATGATTGAAGATTATGTCAAAGCTAACATGCCCAGTGTCGGATATGTGCGCAATGAGGGTACGTACATGACATTCCTTGATTTCAGTCAGACAATGGCCTCAATCGGTGCCGATGAGCAGTATGAGTCCCACGGTAAGCGAACCCCAGAGCACTACTTCCAAGACTGGATGGTGCATAACTCCGGTGTCTATCTCAATCCGGGTTCCGTGTACGGTCAGGGCGGCGGCGGTCATATGCGGATGAACATTGCTTCCTCGCAAGCCGTTGTCAAAGATGTAATGGATGCGATGGCCGCTGCGGTTAACAAGGTCTGAGCCAGCAACCCTATCGATTAAGTAAGGTGAGAGACGGGCGGATCAGTTATGCTGATCCGCCCTTTTTTTGTAGGCCTCTCCTATGCAGTCTCTGGTGAAGCGGATGAATCGGTGGCCGCAGATGTGACGCAGGTGCTGTTGAGGTGGCGTTTGATGCCTAAAGATGAGTCTAAATCAGAGTGAGGCTAGTTTCGTGTCCGGTCCAGTTTGAAGCAGACTCGGGCACGGAAAACTGGGCAGCCATATCTGTTGAACAAAGCTAATTTCCACGGGGAAGGTGATGTCAGAGCCCCTGCACTATCAGCCATTGATGTCAGTCGCGCAGCAGCTGCGATCAAAAGAGTTATCTGCGCGCGCCCTGACTGAGCATATGCTCACCCGCATTTCTAGGCTTGACAACGAGTTACTCAGCTATGCGACCGTTACTCCAGAACTGGCCAGGGCGCAGGCGCAGCGCGCTGAAGAAGAGATACAGGCTGGCCGGTATCGGGGTTTTCTGCATGGTGTGCCTGTTGCGATAAAGGATCTGTGTTGTACCGCCGGCATTCGAACCATGGGGGGATTGAAAGTACGGCAGCAATTCGTGCCAGAGTTTAACGCAACGGTAGTGCAGAAACTTGAGGATGCAGGTGCCGTGTTACTGGGCAAACTCAACCTGACCGAAGGCGCTCTGTCTGCCTACAATCCTGAATTTCCGATTCCTAAAAACCCCTGGGGAAAAGAGCTGTGGGCGGGCGTGTCTTCTTCCGGCTCGGGCGTGGCGGTGGCGGCAGGTCTCTGTTTCGCCGCTATCGGCACCGATACCGGCGGCTCTATCCGTTATCCAGCCATGGCCAACGGTGTGACCGGTCTTAAACCGACCTATGGCAGGGTGAGCCGCCATGGTGTGCTCGCACTGGCGGAGTCACTCGATCACGTTGGCCCGATGGCTCGTTCCGTGGCCGACGCAGTAGCCCTGTATAACGCCATAACCGGTTATGATGAGAACGATCAAACTTCGCTGAATCGTGAGGATGCGCAGATTGCTCAGCCCTCTGCAACGAGTCTAAATGGTTTGCGTCTGGGAGTAGATGCCGACTGGTTCAGCTATGGTACTGATCCGGGTTTACTCGCCGCTCTCGAACAGGCGATTGGCGTGTTCAAAGCGCTCGGCATGGAATGTGTACCGGTGGAGATGCCGCATGAAGGCCCGACGCAATACCGAAACCTCTGGCTACCGCTGACGGGGTATGAAGCCTACCGCGCCCACTGCGAGTACTATCCTGCCAGAGAAGCTTGCTACGGAGATTATCTGGCCGATGTTCTGCGCATGGGCATGCAGATGACGGAGAAAGAATACGCCGAAGCTGTTGAGAAGCGTTCAGAATTCAGTGCACGGTTTGAAGCGGCGCTTAGTGAAGTTGATGCTGCCATCTGTCCTTCCGGAGGCATGGTATTTGCAGTCGATGAGGTTGCACAACGGGGCGACGCAGAGGCTATGAAGGAGGTAATAAAAAACTTTCAGGGCCAATTCACGATACCGGCAGACCTTGCCGGCACGCCCACGCTGTCGCTGCCCTGCGGATTCGATGATCGAACGCGGCCTTATGTGATGCAGTTGATGGGCAGCAAATTCGCCGAAGCCACGCTTTGTCGAATCGGCCACTCCTACCAGTCAGAAACCGACTGGCATCACCGCCATCCTGATCACTGAAACTGGACTGGTGGAAGCTAGGCCTCGGCTTGCGCACGCGTCAGGCGATGAAACGTTGAGTTCGTAGACTTGGAGACTGCTCGATTAACTCCGCGCTGGTTCCTGCCGGAGCTAGGCGGGCAAGGAGAGCAGCCATGGATGGGCTACCGGGCCGAGCCTGCCGAATTCACTGCAGGTGATCAGCCGCTCGCCATGCTTCGACAATGCGTATTTCGTCTCAAGCCATGGCTACCTTGGACTGATCATGGCTGTGGTCACAGGCGCCGCCTATTGACACCGTGCCTTATAGGATTAAACGACGGTACTAGTCTGGCAGCGCGAATACCCAGATAACCCCGCCCTGAGGGACAAAGGTTCGGGTGCCCCGCACCATATCAAGGCGAGCGGTCATACTCGCTGCGTCGACTCCCCAGCCGGCCTGTACGGCAACATACTGTTTGCCGTCAACCGAAAAGGTGGAAGGAACCCCGATAATCCCGGAGTTCGTTTTGAATTCCCACAACAACTCCCCCGTGGACGCATTATGCGCCCTAAACATTCGGTCACTGGTGCCGCCGCTGAAAATGAGATTGCCGCTGGTCGTAAGAATGCCGCCCCAGTTGTGCGAATCGAATTCACGGGTCCAGACTTCTTCGCCGGTGTTCATGTCCCAGGCCTGAATTTCGCCGATATGATCGGCTCCTTCTGGCACCGTCATTTGAGTGCGAGCGCCCATGTACGCGCTTCCGGGCATGTAGGTCACTTCTCGCCCCTCGATCACGCCGCAGTGGTTATCGTTGGCCGGTATGTAAAGCAGCCCACTGTCTGGATTGTAGGCTGCTGGAGGCCAGTCTTTGCCACCCCACAACGAGGGACAAAAAGAAGTGGTGCTACCGGTGGTTGGTTTGTGTTTCGGATCGTAGGTCGGACGCCCAGTTTCAGGGTCGAGGCTAGCGAAGGCGTTCTGATAAACATAGGGTTCAGCGTCAACGAAGCTGATATCGTCGGCAGATCTTTCGAGGGTCCACAGGTAGCCGTTGCGGCCTGGATGCACCAGTGCGTCAATCATCCGGCCCTGGCGCTCGACTGGCATCAGGATCGGCGTAGAAACCTCGTCCCAATCCCATGAGCCGTTCCAGTGATACTGATGATGTGCCTGAATTTTTCCTGTTTTGATATCAAGAGCCAGCACTGAGTTGGTGTAGAGATTGTCTCCTGGTCTCTGATCTCCGATCCACGGTCCCGGATTGCCGGTGCCGAAGTAGGCGAGGCCGAGCTCCGCGTCATAGTGGCCCGGAACCCATACTGCTGCACCACCGGTCCGCCAAGACTCGCCCGGCCAGGTTTGATTTCCCGGTTCGCCAGGAGCTGGAACTGTATAGGTCCGCCAGACTTCTTCTCCGGTTTCTGCGTCCAGTGCCACGACGAACCCCCGAATACCCAATTCCCCTCCAGAAGTGCCGACCAGGATCTTACCGTCAATGGCCAATGGTGCCATGGTGATGTAGTAGCCGAAATTATTATCCTGAACGGTGCTGTCCCATACCTTGCGGCCGGTTGACGCGTCGAGCGCCACGACACGCGCATCCAGTGTTGCGGTATAGACCTTGTCTCCGTATAGAGCGACGCCGCGATTGGTGCGATGGAATGCGATGTAAGTTTCTGGCAGATCATGTTGATAGCGCCAAAGTAAATCGCCGCTGGCGGCATCAATAGCGTAGACGAGGTTCCCCGGCGTGGTAACGAACATCACGCCATTGTTTACTATCGGGGGAGCCTCATGTCCACCGAGTACTCCGGTTGAAAAACTCCAAACTGGCTCCAGCTGCTGGACATTACTGTCATCGATTTCGTTCAGTCTGCTGAAACCCCAGCCATCAAGCGTGCCGCGATAGGACAGCCAGTTGTGTGCTTCCGGGTTCAACAGACGCTCGTCAGTGACTTCCGTATAATCTGGCACTAGAACCGGTTGCGCTGTGCTGTAAATCGGCGTCAGCCCAGTGCCCAGAAACAGCATTAGCGCGATTGGGTAGAAGCGGGTTTGCATGCGATACTCTCCAGAAAATTCTTTGAATTGATTTGGGCAAAGGTATGTCTTCAATTGGTCTTTGTCCAGTGTCGCCCAGCGGAATTAGCCAAGACGCGCAACACTATCTGCGACACCCTTTAATTTAGAGAGTCGATGTGTAAGTTCAGCTCGGATCGTGTGAACTACAGGCAGCGAATTTTCCTCTGCTGCTGTTGAGCAAGCCACCGGCTCGACTCTGACCATTTAGCGACGGGATACCTAGTGAGTTGGGAAAATTAGGAGAACCAGCCCTCAGATGAACTTGTCTCGCACTCCTTGATACACTTAACTAAAAGAGGAGTCAGTCATGATCATTCAACCTTTTCTTAAGGCCGCATCACTGAGCGCTCTGTGTCTTGTCAGCATCAGTTTTCGGCCTATCCATGCCCAGACGCCTGTCGGGGACACTCTTACACAAGCGCAATCTGTAAACGGCGAGTACATCAGCTGGCGGGAACATCTCATCGATGATCCCGTGACTGCGAACGTCAATTTCAGCGGCAGCGATGGCTTTGTCCTGGGTGATATTGATAGAGATGGCATAGAGGACATCGTGTCGGTCCATGAGTCAGATGCTGAATACGACTCCGCTTCGTTTCTCGAAGGGTTTGTGCCGCCGATGGCTGGCCATGTGCGTATACATTATGGATCGAATGATCCAAATCTCTGGTTAAATGTAACGGTGGCTGAAGCAGAAGACGTTCCAGCACCTGAAGATGCAGTTCTGGTAGATTTGAATAGGGATGGGTGGTTAGACATCGTCGCTGCTGCTGAGCGATCTCATTTGATTTATCTTCAAAACCCCGGCAGCAACACGCGCAGTTCACAGTGGTCGCGATTGATTTTGCCGCTGACCAGGGACAAGGGTTCCTACATTCGGGTATTCGCAGCAGACTTTAATGGGGACGGCGTACCTGAGCTGACCGCCCCCAATAAGGGAGCCCAGACTCCCGGACCTGAGGATTATGCACGATCAACACCGGTTGAGCTTCACACGCTCCATGGCGATCCACTGCAGGGAGAAAGCTGGCAAGTACATGTCCTTGGAAACTACAGCATCCCGCAAAACGCCGAACCCATTGATATCGACAGCGATGGTGATATGGACATTGTGGTGGGTACTCGCGGCGAATCGCGCCTAATCATCTTTGACAATCCCGGTGATGGCACCCTGAATTTTACCGAGCGAGCTGTCGGCATTTACGGTGCTAGCATGGCCGGCTTCAACCTAGAATATACGGATCTCAATGGTGATGGTCGGCTGGACATCATCGGGGCTGCGCCACGGGGAATTGTATGGATCGAGCAACCCGAGCGTAAGGGAGACGCGTGGAATGCCAATTACATAGGCAGCTTTGCGCCGGACAGCCATACTGGCTTCGCTACTGCGGACATTGATGATGATGGGGACATCGACTTGATCGCGGGCAGCTACAGTCGTGGCGATCGTACCGGTGACGACGGTTCCGTGAGCGTCGATGGGGCTCTCGGTCGGATCGGCTGGTTTGAAAACCCGGGCGTGGGCAATGTTTATGGTAAATGGAGACGCCACGATATCTCACGCCGTAAACGTGGCATGTTCGATAAGTTCATGGCGCGTGACCTGGACGGTGACGGTGATATGGATTTCATTGGCACCCGGGGCAACAGCTACCCTTATGACGGTGTGTTCTGGTTAGAGCAAATTCGCTCAGCCGGCCCGCGCGCTGCGTTTGAGCGGGCCCGCGAGGTGGAAAGCGAAGAGATGCAACTGCCATAGGCCGCGACTAAGCTTGGTTGTCGGCCAAGCCCTGAGCGCCCTTGTTAAATTTTGTCGAACGCTTGTCATTGGTTCCGCCACGCTTGAGAGAACAGTGCTTAGGGCTCTTCAGGCAAGGTACTATTATGAAGGCGTGCACATAATTCCGTGAAGGCCTGATATTGGGTAAAGTAAAGATTGCCGGACAG
>JASMER010000319.1 GCA_030752195.1 Gammaproteobacteria bacterium | reverse complement strand
TGGACTGCGCGGTGCGCCGATGATTGCAGACGGCATCCTTCTTCAGGGCGTGACTGCCACGATGGTTCCTGAAGGTGGATTCATTGTCGGGCTTGATCTGGAAACAGGCAAGGAACAGTGGCGGTTTCACACAGTGGCACGTCCGGGTAGCCCCGGTGGCGAGACCTGGAACGATCTACCGCTGCAGGCACGCAGCGGTGGCTCCGTCTGGAATTCCGGCAGTTATGACGCAGAACTGGGATTGGTGTATTTCGGCGCGGCTCCGACTTACGACACCGGACCCCTGCTTGAAAATCTAGGCGTTGACGGGGTCAGCAATGACGCACTGTTCACCAATTCCACGATGGCGCTGCGCCCGCGCACGGGAGAACTGGTCTGGCACTTTCAGCACATGCCCAACGACCAGCTTGACCTTGACTGGGTGTATGAAAGGCAGCTGGACGAACTGGAAATCAACGGGCAAAGCAGAAAAGTGGTGTTCACCGCAGGGAAAATGGCGCTGTATGACGTGGTCGACGCAGAGACCGGCGAATATCTCGAGTCTATCGACCTCGGTCTGCAGAATATCGTGTCCGGCGTAGACTCTAAGACCGGCGCTAAATCAATTAATCCAGACTCTGTCCCTAACAGGGAAGCCAATCACCTCCTCTGCCCTTATTTTCTCGGCGGGCGTAACTGGCAGGCGGGCGCCTATAATCCAGACACTAAAATGCTCTATCTGCCCGCGCTGGAAATGTGCATGATGGCCGGACTCATGGCGGACGGCAATTTGCTATCGACTGGTATCGAGGCAACACCGGCGCCCAGAGCTGACAGTGACGGCCAATTTGGTCGTTTGCAGGCCATCGACATGGAAACCATGGAAATGACGTGGCGTCATCGCGAGCTTACTCCCCCCTCAACCCCTCTACTGTCCACGGCCGGCGGGCTGGTGTTCGGGGGAAATCTGGACAATTCTTTCAAAGCATTTGATGCACAAACAGGAGCGGTCTTGTGGGAGACAACCTTAGACCACCTGCCTTCTTCATTCCCGATCACTTATGCCGTTGGCGACAAGCAGTATGTTGCCATCGTCAAAGGTCAGCCCAGCCGATGGACCGGAAGTCTCTATGGTATCATTCAGGGAATGCTGGGCTCGGAGGCGCAGTCGATACCGACGCCAAGCGGCCAACCCGGATTGGTCGTGTTTGCAGTGGAGTGATGCGCGACAAAGCGCCACTTACTCGTTAAGCTGAATCGCCACTTGCGCAAGCGATGGCAGGATGAAAGCTGCTGGCTACTCTGTCAATCTTTCAGGAGAGAACACTCCAACGTAAGGAGCCATCTGCTCCGGCAGTCTGTCTGCTGCGTTCAGGAGCAAGGAAGCACTGAGCTTTGCCAGCCCCGGCGCAGTTTGAACCCCATAGCCGCCCTGGCCGGCCAACCAGAAAAAACCATTGTCTCTGGGGTCAAAACCCACGACAAATTCTCTGTCGATGGCAAAAGATCGCAGGCCGGCCCATTTGTGTTCGATTCGACTAATTCGCAGTTTACTGGCTCGCTGGAAACGATCCATGGCAACCGCAATATCCCATTCCTCTGGCTGGGCGTCACAGGCAACGCTCGGCGTTTCATCCGCAGGTGAGAGCAGCAGCAGACCTGCATCCGGTTTGAAGTAAAATTCTTCATCAATGTCCACAACCAGCGGCCAGTCGGCGTCAAACAGCTGCGCCGGGAGACGCAGCAGCAGAGCGGTCCTTCGTCTCGGCGTGATGCCGAGATCACTCAGACCGGCAAGCCGCCCGAGCTCTCCCGCCCAAGAGCCCGCTGCATTAACCAGTGTTTCGCAAGCAAATTCCCGATCTTCAGTCGTTACAAGCCAGCCGCCTGATCGTCTCGATAAA
>JASMER010000318.1 GCA_030752195.1 Gammaproteobacteria bacterium | reverse complement strand
TTCATTGAATGTACGGCAATATCGGCACGTCCCTCCAGCATGGCTTTTTCAAGTTCTTTGACAAACAGGCCTTTGCCGCCCACTTTCGCCAGAGGAGAGTTCAGAATCTGATCCCCGCGAGTGGTCATTGGAACCAGTTCAACGACAAGGGTGTCATGATGTCTCTGCAAGGCATCCTTCACATAATTGGCCTGCCATAAGGCCAGCGGACTCTCTCGGGTTGCGATGCGAATAAGATCTTGCATACTCATGACTTTATCGGGGAATGTACTGAGTTATATACCGTCATAGTAAAGTAAATCAGCCGTTTTGTCTGACCGAGTTTTAACGCGGCGCCGCTTATTACCCCTGTGACAACTTGATATAATTGATTTTCACTCAGTCAACAAAGAGCAGCTTCATGAGCGACAACTCCGGCGACATCACTAAACTGTGGGGTGGCAGGTTCACAGAATCAACCGATGAATTCGTCGAACGCTTCACTGAATCGGTTTCCTTCGACTACAGACTCTATCCCTATGACATTGAAGGTTCGATAGCCCACGCTCGCATGCTGCAAAAAGCCGGCATACTCTCCCAAACAGACGCTAGGGAAATTATTGAAGGACTAGAGGGCATCCGCTCAGACATTGAGAGAGGTACTTTCGATTGGCAGGTCGCACTGGAAGATGTTCACATGAATATCGAAGCAGCTCTGACCAAGCGAATTGGTGACACCGGCAAAAAGCTCCACACCGGCCGCTCTCGCAACGATCAGGTTGCCACTGACATTCGACTCTTCGTGCGCCATGAGATCGATCGTACGGCCGCCATCATTAGCGAACTCCAGGCAGCGCTGCTTGATCTCGCCGAGCGGGAAGCTGAGACAGTGATGCCAGGTTTTACGCATTTACAGACGGCACAGCCTGTCAGTTTTGGTCATCATCTGCTGGCGTGGTTTGAAATGCTGGATCGGGACTATCAACGACTGATGGATTGCCGCAAACGAGTTAACCTATCACCACTGGGTGCCGCCGCCTTAGCGGGGACAACATTTCCGATTGACCGGCACTACACATCAGACTTGCTCGGGTTTTCCGCGCCTACCGCCAACTCACTGGACTCCGTCAGTGACAGAGATTTTGCCATTGAGCTGGCAGCTGCAGCAAGCATCGTAATGACGCACCTATCTAGGTTTTCAGAAGAGCTGGTGCTTTGGATCTCTGCGCAATTTGATTTTATTCAGCTACCCGACCGATTCTGTACCGGTTCGTCAATAATGCCTCAAAAGAGAAACCCAGATGTCCCAGAGCTCGTGAGAGGAAAAAGCGGTCGGGTCACTGGGCACCTGATGGCGTTACTCAGCCTGATGAAATCTCAACCCCTCGCTTACAATAAAGACAATCAGGAAGACAAGGAGCCGCTGTTCGATTTGCTTGATACTGTGCGTGACTGCCTATCCGCTTATCTTAGTATGATACCGGCAATAGAGTGCAACCGAGACAACATGCGCAAGGCCGCCATGAAAGGTTACGCTACTGCCACTGATCTGGCCGATTATCTGGTCAAGAAGGGGGTCCCGTTTCGGGACGCTCACGAGATCGTAGGCCAGGCAGTTGCGTCAGCCATTCAACAGAAAAAGGATCTCTGCGAGCTATCCCTGGAAGAGCTGAAGGGTTTCTGCTCCGAAATTGGCGAAGAGGTATTTGAATGCCTAACGCTTGAGGGTTCGCTCAACGCGCGAGACCATTTCGGAGGCACAGCCCCCAAGCAAGTACTTCGGGCCATCAACACGGCGAGAGATCAACTGGCGCAGCGATAATCGCCGGTTCTGACTGACACCACTACGCTAAGGGCAAATCAGGGTGACGGCGGGGCCTGCAGCTCTATCTCATATTCCAGTACACGAT
>JASMER010000317.1 GCA_030752195.1 Gammaproteobacteria bacterium | reverse complement strand
TGGCAGCCATTCTCACTCTAAACACCATTGCACATACGGTCGGAGCTATTGGCGTAGGCTCACAGGCCGCGCTCATCTTTGGTGAATCCATGCTCGAAATCGCGGGTGTGCCCATCATCAGCCTCGAAGCCTTGATAGCGGGACTGATGACTCTGGCGATACTGATCTTCTCAGAGGTCATTCCAAAAACCATAGGTGCCAATAATTGGGAAGCCCTGACCCCGTTCACCATCGCATCGCTGAAAATTATGCTAGTCGTTCTGGCACCGTTGGTTTGGACAAGTCAGTATATTACCCGCCATTTGAAAAAAGATAAGGACAAACCGGTACTCAGTCGCACCGATTTTCTAGCCATGGCAAAACTGGGAACAGAGAGCGGCGTACTCGAAGAAAGTGAGCAGACGATCATTCACAACCTGCTTCGCTTCTCCAAAGTTTTGGTCAAAGATGTTATGACGCCCCGGATTGTAGTCAACACCGCCAGTGAAGAGATCACCGTGCGAGAATTTCAAAACGTCAATTCAAACTTGCCCCATTCGCGCATACCGGTCTACAGGGAAAAAAATGACAATATCACCGGCTACGTACTACGTGATGACATACTATTGAACCTGGCCGAAACGCAGGATCACATACTGCTTAAGGCCCTGCGCCGCGATATCGTCGTTGTCCATCGGACTGTCCCGATACCGGACCTACTAGATACTTTTCTCATCAAAAAAGAACACATGGCTCTGGTGGTAGACGAATTCGGAGGCATGGAGGGTATCGTCACTATGGAAGACATCATAGAGACACTGCTTGGTCTTGAGATTGTTGACGAATCAGACAACGAGGCTGATATGCAGGCGCTCGCCAGAAGCAACTGGGAGCGACGGGCCAAGCGATTGGGCATCATTCCCAAGACCGGAGGGCCCGGAACATCAGAAGACAATAAAAGCGCTGACTCCTGACCCGAAAGCAATTTGCCAGCCCGACCACCTCGGCCGTCTAATCAACAGACGCAATCAAGCCATATTCTGCAGCCCGATGATTGTGGCGAGCATGTTCGATATAACGTTCTGACATCAGGTAGAGGTAGGTCTCGGTCAGCTGGATCGATTCGCGAAGAAAAGCAAATTTCGGGTCCGTTTCCGGCAAGGTATTTTCCGCGATCTCGAGCCGCGCTAGGAAAATTTTACGCGCCTGCTGGAGATGCTGCTTTCGCTTACCGTCGACATTCGAGTTAAAAGCATTGACATGCCAGGACGAGACTTTTTGCAGGCCAAATTCCAGCCTCTCATCATCTGTGGCGTAAAGCCGCCGATACAAATGCTCCAGGAGGTCATATTTGTTATTCACAGCCGCCCAGTTCTCCAGGACAACTTCACTGATGATCATGCACTCCACAATCGGTATGAGCGATTGGTGGTATAGGCCGTTTGAAACTCTTGCGATCTGCCAGGCCCGCGAAAAGAGCTCGGAAGCAGAATCATGGTCACCCCCCTCCTGAAACCGTAAAGCGCGCGTAATGATGGCCTGCGCATCAGTTTCGAGGTCCGAAGTGTCTCGGGTGCCCCTAACTGGAAGCGCTTCCGGAGAGAGGCTGACTGGCGAGCCGTACTCAGATTGGGCAGTGATCATAGCTAGCTCTGCTGCTTGAGTATCTGCAATGACAATCGTCAGCAGCCCGCCGAGCACAAGCGCAGTTAAGGCTGGCGCCGGGGCGCGATTTCTTGAAGTGCTTCGATCAAATATCAGAGTCATGACGATGTGCCTTTTCTAGATGCACTATCGCCCATAACATACTATTTTACAACGAGTTTTTAAAAATTATTTCAGTTATGTGACATTTTCGTGACTCAAAAAAAAATAAAGTATTTAAATTCAATAACTTAGAATTTCCCATATATGTCAAGAAAGTGACAGAGTTGTCATATTA
>JASMER010000316.1 GCA_030752195.1 Gammaproteobacteria bacterium | reverse complement strand
GGCGCGAATACACAAGTTTTCAGAAGCTGAGCGTAAGCATGTCCTTGTTTTAATTGATTTTTTATAAGTTTTTGAAAAAAGAAGAAACCAGGAGTCGAGGATTCATTTTTGCGTAGATCACAAAATGCCTCGCTGAGTGGACTTCCCGCGCCTGCTGCCGCCTTTCCACACCCAGGGCGCCAAGAACGCATGTGTTTTGAGCATCAGTCGGGCATGGAATACAGCCGCTGAGACCGACCCACGCAGCACAGCACAAAGTCGGTGCAAAGGGTAAGTAGAAGGAAGTAGAGCAACAAAGGAGACGAGACTGAAGGAAAACGAAAGTCTCAGCCAGCCCAACTGCTGGCAGGGAAATGCATCCAGCCGGTGACGATATATTTTATACCTGAGACGAGCGTGTTGGCTTTGTGGGCATGAGTCCACTCAGCCGGCCAGATGAGGGTATGTCCACGGCATGGCTGCACTTTCATATCCTGATGGACGAACTCAGTGGCCCCCCCGTCTGACACATCATTCAGATAGGTCATCCAGGCCAGCACCCGGTGGGAGCTGGCAAGGGTCGTCCGCTCAGAATGCACCTTAAGGAAATGCCCGCCCGGCTCGTAGCGTTGGATATTGAACGAGCCGATGTGCGCCGTCGGCAAGACTCCCTGCAAGAACGGCCACTGCCTCAGATAATCCTGATGACAGGCAAACAGGGCATCCAGATAGGCCCGCACGTGCACGTGATCGGCTTGCTGTAGCTCTCTGGGTCGAATGGTCAGGTCCAGTGATTTTTTTGATTCTGGGTTCAGACCGCCCGCGATCTTTCCCTGGGCGTGATTTTCCGGGTGGGCTTCGAAAAACGCCACCAGTTCATCGCACAGAGAAGTCGGTTCAATCATCCAGCTACCAATAAAATGGGGCATCTCCATTGAAGAGGCAAGATTTACTCGCTCCACCTGCACCGCTGAATCAGAGTTACCCAAACCGCACTCCTAGCTCACTGTCGAAGATCACAACACCGAAACCCTGCTGCTCTTTCATTAGACCTTCTTCTGCTTCGCCAAGGGCAAGAAGCACAGAGCCAATTGACCCTGCCACCTCTCTGTTCTCCGGGTTCAGCTTCAGGGCTTCCCGATAGTGCTTGAGCGCTTCCGTAAGTCGCCCCTGCAGCTCCAGCACACTGGCCAGACCGCTGCAATAAGCCGGATTGGCGGTTTCCAGTGCCAGCGCAGCGCGATAGTTCTGCTCAGCCTCTGTCAGCGAGCCTGCTCGCTGCAGCAATAGCCCGAGGCTGTGGTGCGCTGCCGCCAGATCAGGTTGCAGGGCAATCGCCCGACGCAGCGCTGAAATAGCCGCCTCAAGTTGCCCAGTCTGTTTGAAAGCCGCTGCCAGATTGCACAAAACGCCCGGCGACCTTGGGCGCAGCGCCAGCGCTCTTTCGAAACAGCTGACCGCTTCCTGGGCGCGGTCGCTCTGGCAGAGCAAACTGCCTAGGTTGTTGAGCGTATCTATCAGATCAGGTTTCAACTCGAGCGCTTGCCGATAGCTGGCTTCTGCCGCGGCGGCCTCTTTCAGACCCATTTGTACCAGCCCCAGATTGCCGATTGCCTCAGCGTAATCTGCCTTGAGCGCAATGGCCCGTTGATAAGCTGCCCCTGCAGCCTCAAGATCGCCCATATCACGGAGCACATTGCCCAGATTATTGTGCGCAGCAACATAGTCAGGGGCATGCTGAATGGCTGCGCGGATCAACTCTAGAGCCAACTCACCTTGACCGGCCATATGAGCCAACACGCCTAACAGATGCAATGCGATCGGCTGGCTGGGCTCTACTGCAAGCACCTCGCGATACAGCCTCTCGGCCTCTGCATACTCACCGCGACTCTGATGTGCCATGGCGGCCTTCAGTGCCTGCTCAATACCGGGAAAACCGGGATAATCTGCAGGTTCCGGC
>JASMER010000315.1 GCA_030752195.1 Gammaproteobacteria bacterium | reverse complement strand
GGCGCGGTCGTGGCCCGGCGTTCCAGTGACGTGTTGCGTAGTGGCCCTAGTTGCGGGTCAGGTCGAAATAGCCGTTATTTGCCAGACAGATTAATCTGTAACAGGGTCGATGACGCGGGAATAATCTCCACCGTCACGAAAGACCGTTGAGTCGACGAAATAGCCAGAGGCATGGAGCCTCAGCGTGACAGTGCGCGAGCCACGGTTCTCCCAAAACCAGCCGTGAATGCCGGTAAATGGCGCGTGGAAGGAGCCGGTCCTGCTCTCACCGTTGCCCTGTTCGAAACTTTCTGCGTAGTCAGCGCCCAAGCCCGCAGGTTCTGCGTGCATGTCGTAATAAAGCTCACCGTCAGCCTGCCAGCTGAAGATCATCGGAGCGTCAAAATCTAGGGTGTACTTGTATTCCACAGACTGGAAAGGGCCCAATTCAAATTCGACGCTGTCCGTCCGATGAGCAATCAGCTGCTCCTCGAAGGGGTTGGCTTCTGCAGCGAGTGCATTCAGCCCCAGCATCCGCCCAGTTCCCAGGGGGTCTAAACCAAATTCTGCAGGTAGTATGGCAACGGCCAGCACGGCGCTGCCCAAGACGAACGCAATCCCAACAGCGATTAAAATGCTGCGCGGCGAAGGGGGTTGATGGGTATTTGGTCGATTCATTCGGTTCTCAGCTGATTGGGATACGTTTGTCGCCCGGGACAGTGGCAATTTTTTTAAGTAGCGGGCTGCAACAGGAAAGCACTTAACTGGTAGCTGGCAAGAACAAAGCCCCCGGTCATCAGCACGGTGTTGGTCGCAAAGGCGTGGCGCAAGTAGCTGGGATTGGTTCGCCAGATGCTCAGCAGGATGAGAACCGCCGACAGCGCCATGATTTGCCCCAGCTCCACACCCAAATTGAAACTCAGGATATTTACAACAAGGCCGTTGTCTGAGATCGTAAATTCCTGAAGCTTGGTGGCGAGACCCAGTCCGTGAAATAAACCGAAGACGAAGACAGCCACTTTCGTATTGGGTTCCACATTGAAAATGTGCTTGAAGCCATCGATGTTCTCGAAGGCCTTATACACTATTGACAGACCGATCACCGCATCAATCAAATAGGCATTAACCCGTAGATCGGCCAGGACGCCGAGGAGCAGGGTGATGCTGTGACCGATTGCAAAGAGGGTGACATATTCAATCACGTGTTTGGGGCGATATAGAAAGAAGATCACGCCAACCAGGAACAGCAGATGGTCATAACCGGTAACCATGTGTTTGGCTCCAAGGTAGATAAACGAGCCGACGGCAGGCCCGTTTATGGCCTGTACAAAGTTCGCGTCAGAACCCTCTATCGTATGTCCGAACGCCAAGCTGGGCATAAAGCAGATGAGTATGTTCGAGACCGTAACGGCGGTCAGAGCATAGAGCTTTCGTGGCTGAGCGCAGAGCAACATGATTCAGTCCGCTGAATTGTCGAAACGGCTGGCTACATCGGGACTGTAGGACTGATGGCATGCTGTGCAGACGCTGTAAAGCTGCCCGCCGGCCTGGAAAAAGGCTTCTTTGTCTTGCGCCTCGGCGGCCTCCATTGCCATGATGCCCGCTTCACTGAGCCCCTCGGAGTAAATCATCCAGGCATCATCATCTTCGGCGCGGCCGGGTAACGCGAGCATATTGCCGGTCTCTACTACGATGGCAGCTTGTGCCCGAACGAAGGCCCAGCCGTCGTCTGTAGTTGGATATAGCTCTTCATAGCCGTAGGCATCGAGCACCCAGCCTCCAGATTCCCAAAGCGTGTCTGACGCAGGCTCCAATACAAGAGACATGAGCTGGGCGATATCGAGCTCCACGTTGTAATTCGCATTGACCTCTGTCGCCGATTCCGGTTCGGGTGCATAACAGGCGCTCAGTGTCGTGATTAGCAAAAAGGATAACAGGGTAAGGCTTATGCGACTGATGGGCATGA
>JASMER010000314.1 GCA_030752195.1 Gammaproteobacteria bacterium | reverse complement strand
TCCGGGGGAGTTTAAGTGATTGGCTGCCGCTTCTAGTATGATCTAATTACATCTAGGTTCAGCAAAAACATCAATAGCTAGGCCAATCTTCATGTAATGGGGTGCTATAGGTTGCGATGGGTGTGTCACTTATTTGTCACTAGAACACCCCCGCCGAGGGGGGCTAACCATCGTTGTGATTGTGACGGTTACCGCCCAGGTACATTAGGGAATAGAATCAGTCGCTACTGCTAGCGGAGCGCGACGATGGCGCAACAGAACGATGGGACTATGACTCGGGAGGTTTGTCAGCAACGACTATTTGCCCTTGAGCAGCGCCAGTTGCATTCGCCTTACGATCTATATCGACAATGGCGTGAGATAGGACCAGTAGTCTATCTAGAAGACCAAGATATCTATGTCGTGACCCGACACGATATGATCAAGTTGGTGAATCGCCAACCGATGCTGTTTTCTAACCAGAATCCTTTAGGCCCTTCTTCGGCTCTGGCTGCTGAGGCTATTGCTGAGGTTTTGCAGGACTTCCCAGAGGAAGCCGCCGCTAGAGCGCACGTAGTCCTGAATCGCGGCAACGTGCTTTTTACTGCCGATCCACCAGAGCACACGCGCCACCGACGCCTGCTTAACGGTGCCTTGAGACGTTCCGCAATAGACAGCATAAAGAGCGAAATCAATCTCATCGCTCGAGACGCGGTCGCCGGCATGAAGCGTAACGCCGACATCGACTTCAACGAAGCTCTGGCTGCGCCTGTGCCGATCCATTGCTTAGCAACATTATTGGGTGTGCCGAGAGACCACGCAGCTGACTTCCATCGCTGGGCCGAGGCCATCAATGCTTCAATTGGCTCGAAAATGCCCCGTGAGAAAATTAGAAGAATTATTCAGGATCAAATGGAATTCTGGTCATTTTTTGAAGCTGAGATAATGTCCCGAGAGCGAAGCCCCCGCATCGATCTCCTATCGGCCATTGCTACCGAGAAGTCTGAAAGAGATGAACCCCTCACCCTGGCAGAAAAAGTCGGTTTCTGCTCACAGTTAATTGGTGCAGGTGCTGACACCACAACCAAGCTGATTGGCTTTGCAACACTTGCCTTGGCGCAAGATGAGTCGCTTCAAAATAAACTGCGCAATTCACCTGAAGCAGTTCGCCCGTTTGCCGAGGAAATACTGCGCCTGGAGCCACCAGTGCAAGGGATGTTCCGAGTGACAACGGCTGACACTGAGCTGGGTGACATTAAAATACCTCAAGGCAGCATGGTCTGGCTGCTCTACGGATCGGCCAATCGGGATCACAATGTCTTTACCTGCCCCGATGAAGTCAATCTCGAAAGGATCAATGCCGGAGATCATTTAAGCTTTGGCAGTGGTCCGCATATCTGTATAGGCGCTAATCTCGCGAGAGAAGTTGCGCACAGTGTACTGACGCATCTGCTAGCTCAAACAAAACAGATCGTACTTGCAGAGTCTCAGCAACTTTCGGTTCTGCCCAGTTATGTGATGCACGGTTTAGCCTCACTAACTGTGCGGCTGACCTGATTGAAGTGAGCAGATGTTGCAATTTACAGTCCCCAGGGTTTCGGGAGAACACAAAATAATCGGGCTAACCACAAGTCCAGCGCTCCGCGATCCCTCGTTGAGTCCAGATGCAGTTAATATGGAAGCCACCGGTACCTTTAGATACTCGATATCTTGGAGACTAATACAGTCGCCAAAAACCAAACGAGTTATCGAGAAAATCTCGAATCTTTCGGGTGTGCCCCAGCCTTCAGGGTCGCAAGGGAACCGGTTTGTCGATATCGGAACGGTCTTCCCGACAGGGAAAGGCTCGCCTGTAAATTCAAGCCTGGCGCGCAACTCGATAGTCCCTCTGGGTGGCACAAAGCTCTTTTTACCACTGGGCCAAGTGCAACTGCGGAGCTCGGTGTGGTTCGTGGTTATTTCGATGGGGATGTGTAG
>JASMER010000313.1 GCA_030752195.1 Gammaproteobacteria bacterium | reverse complement strand
TCTGACCCGCTACGAGGACATCAAGAGAGTCGATACAGACTGGAAAAATTTTAGCTCTGCGCATGGCATCGTGCTGGGTTTTCCCGTTGGCGCCGAGCTACCGGAGGGTATGCTCAACATGAGCACCTTCATTGCCATGGACCCGCCCACCCACGACGTTCAGCGCAAGACTGTTGCTAGCTCTGTGTCACCCACTAACTTGGGCAACATGGAGGCGTTAATCCGTGAACGCGCTTGCACCGTGCTGGACGCTCTGCCGGAAGGGGAGACCTTCGACTGGGTAGAAACCGTATCCATTGAGCTGACGACGATGATGCTAGCAACCCTGTTTGACTTTCCGTTTGAGGATCGCCGTAAACTCACTCGCTGGTCGGATATTACCTTCGCGATTCCACAGCCTGGTGGCATCATTGAAAGCGCACAACAGCGACGCGATGAGTTGCTGGAGTGTCTTGAGTATTTTCAACGATTAAAGGCAGAGCGTCTGGAAAATCCAGGCCACGATTTGGTTTCTATGATGGCCCATGGTAAGGACACCAAGGATCTATCGCCCATGGAGTACCTAGGAAATCTATTGCTGCTGATTGTCGGCGGTAACGACACCACCCGAAACACCATGTCAGGCAGCGTGTATGCCCTGAATCAATATCCGGATGAATTCACCAAACTTAAAGCGAATCCAGACCTGATCCCGCAGATGGTGGCAGAGGTGATTCGTTGGCAAACGCCTTTGGCCTACATGAGGCGAACAGCCAACCACGACATTGAGATTGGCGGCAAGCAGATAAAAAAGAATGATCAAATCCTCATGTGGTACGTCAGCGGGAACCGCGACGACTCGGTGTTTGAAGACCCCGATCGACTTGATATCCAGCGGCCGAACGCTCGACAGCACTTGTCTTTCGGTTTTGGTATTCATCGCTGTATGGGCAACCGCCTCGCTGAACTTCAGCTGCGCATCTTGTGGGAAGAACTCCTACAGCGTTTTGACACCATTGAGGTGCAGGCGGAACCAGAGCGAACGTTTTCATCCTTTGTCAACGGCTACACCCAGATGCCGGTTGTCGTTACTCGCAGATCCTGAAAAGGATTTTTTGAACTGCTTGAGGGGCGTCTTTTTCCCTCCCTCGAGACGTTGGGATCTTTCTGCGGCTTGGTCTTTCCTACCTTCGATGCAGTATTTGTCCGTTCGTCGGCAAAAAAAATGTCAACGCTCTAAGCTAAACCACTAAATACACCTAGGGTATTTGCCAGTCAGGGAGGGATCCTCTGCCGAGGCATCGGGTATCCGTGTTGCTCAAGTTTGTTTCTATCTAAGGCCATTCACCGGGGTGTCAGCCGATTCTGCGCAAACTCCCGCTTCTGGATCTTGGGCGCTTGAAGCTTTGCCGCACAGTGCCTTCAATGAACATCCGCTTGTTGATGATGCCAAGGCAGAAATCCACGAAGCACTTTCTTTAAGGCGTTAAGGCTGCGCGCTGGAAATTTTTTCTACGCCCGCAGTAGACTATCAGAAATAATTTGTGGATAACGCAGATCGTACCTTTTAGGGGGATGCCCACACGGCGGCTCTCTTATTTCATTTTAGTGCCATGCTCTCGATCCATCTGCAAGTGCATTTTGATTTGGCGTTACTCAAATCTTTTGAAATTCGGTTGCCCGCACTGCATGAAGCAACTTGAAGGTGATAGGGGTTGATGAGTCTTATCAACGCCAATTTCTTCTAGTCAGAGAAGCCGAATCAATGTGAAGAACTTCTCCGGAAACCTGCAAAGCGCTCGAATGCGGCCTGCCGATATTACCACCGGCTGCATGACGCTTTTCTGGCGACTCAATAGGACGGCCATTCCGCTACAACAATCGGCGGCTAGAGCTTGCTTAGTGACACGCTTTACCCAAGGCTTTCAAGCGCCAAGAGTTATAGGGCAGGGGGGCGAGACATCCCGCTAGTAACATCAGCGGGATCACTTCAACGGTCAAAA
>JASMER010000312.1 GCA_030752195.1 Gammaproteobacteria bacterium | reverse complement strand
CACGCGGCACCACGCGACCCCGAATTTAACGATATTTACCCCGATTTGTCACCTCTTAAAGGTGTCTCGCGACCTTGAAAACATCATAATCGGTCAGCAACTGAGCCACTTTATAGAGAATCTTTCACAGGAATGGGCTTTTGCATGGAGACTCCGCACGGCGGCAGAGTGTGGCCGCGGATGCTTGCGTTGGTTGCCGGTCCCATCTGCGGATGGCTGATTTTCACTGGAATGTCGGTTTGGAGTGAAGCGACTCACGCCGCTTGTGTCACTGGAGGGATCGCCGTTTGGATGGCCGTATGGTGGATGACGGAAGCGATCCCGCTTGCCGCCACGGCCTTGATTCCCATCATCAGCTTTCCGTTCGCAGCGGTTTACCAAAGCGATTGGTCACCGGGCTTGCAGGTGATGGTTCACTCGACGCCAGCTGCCGTAAACGCCGTTGAGAGCGAGAAGGGAATATGGCTCGGTCAATTGAGTGAGAAGACGGCCGAAGGTTGGCTGGTCAAGGGGCAGAATGACGAAGCAGTGCCTGTCGCTGCTGGACAGATACGCCCGCTCAAACCTCAGTTGAAGCCGGCCATCCTTCCCTATGCGGATAAGTTTGTTTTTCTATTTCTCGGCGGGTTTTTGATTGCTCAGGCCATCCAAAGGTGGGGCCTTCATCGCAGGATGGCCTTGAATATTTTGCTTCGGGTGGGAAGCTCCCCCGCGCGATTGGTCGGCGGATTCATGCTCTCCACCGCGCTCATGAGCATGTGGTTGAGCAACACGGCGACGACCATCGTGATGATGCCGGTGGCCGGGAGTCTGATCAGTCAATTCCGCCAGCAGCGGAGCGAGAAGCGTGACCGAAATGAGGTCTCCAATGATCGCTCTGATACGTTCGCAATCTGCCTCATGTTGTCCATTGCTTATGCCGCCACGATCGGAGGCATCAGCACGTTGATTGGCACCCCTCCCAATGCCCTGCTTGCAAATCAGATGGAAGAACTTGGAACACCCATCTCATTCTCGACTTGGATACTCGCAGCGTTGCCACTGTCGATTGTCATGTTGGGCGTCACCTGGTTTCTACTGGTCAAGTTTCTTTTTCCACTGCAAACCGTCGAGGTGGAATCCAGCCGAGACTACCTCGTCAAGCAACTGAAACAATTGGGACGAATCTCCTACGCAGAGTTGGGAACCTGCCTGGTGTTCTTTTCTGTCGCAGCCTTATGGATTTTTCGAAAGCCTCTCGCCGAGTGGGATTGGCTTATCCAGCGATGGCCTGCAGCAGCGAGGCTCGATGATTCAATGATTGCGATTGCAGGAGCATTGATACTGTTTGCATTGCCTGTGAATTTCAGACCTTTAGAGTTCGCCCTCGATTGGGAACATGCAAAGAAAATTCCATGGGAGATCCTGCTGCTGTTTGGTGGCGGTCTGAGTCTTTCGAAAGCGATCAATAGCAGCGGACTGGGAGCATGGCTAGGAGAAAGTGTGGCAGGGTTTGGTGGTGGCTCACAAATACTGTTCATCCTGATCGTAGTATTGACTGTCATTTTTCTAACAGAGTTTTCCAGTAATCTGGCGACAGCCGCCCTCTTTCTTCCACTACTGGCCTCCCTCGCTCCCCAGATCATTCTGGCTGATGGGAACCCGCTCAATCCAGCGGCACTCATGATCCCTACAGCGCTTGCTGCCAGTTGTGCGTTCATGTTGCCCGTTGCAACACCACCGAATGCTATTGTCTTTGGTAGCGGTTACCTTGAGATTCGATCGATGGTCAAAGCTGGGATCTGGCTGAACCTTATCGGCGCCGTTCTGATCACCATTTGGACCGTGACTTACGGGCGGTTTGTGCTTAATTTTTAAGGACCAATTTTTCATTGGCAATGCTGTCAGGTGTGCCAGCAAGCTGTTACTCTGTCACTTCGGCATGCGATTCCAACTCGAGGATCGGGCAGCCTTGTCTACCCCATGGGCGGATGTGGGCGTGTCGACAGA
>JASMER010000311.1 GCA_030752195.1 Gammaproteobacteria bacterium | reverse complement strand
TCGCGAAGGGGTTCAGCGTGACCTGTTACCGCTTATCGAAGGTTCAACGGTGTCGACAAAATACGGCAGCATCAAGACTGACCACATCCTATTCATTGCATCTGGCGCCTTTCACTTGTCACGACCATCAGACCTGATACCCGAACTTCAGGGCAGGCTGCCCATTCGGGTGGAACTGGATGCGCTGACCGCAGAGGACTTTGAACGCATACTGGAAGAGCCGAACGCCTCGTTGACTGAACAATACCAGGCGCTGCTTGGAACAGAAAAACTCAGAGTAAGCTTCAGTGCAGACGGTATCGCCAAGATTGCTGAAACCGCGTGGCAGGTGAATGAACGTACTGAAAACATCGGCGCCCGGAGGCTGCATACGGTTATGGAGCGCCTGCTGGAAGAAGCTTCGTATTCTGCCTCTGATCTGGCGGTTAGCGACGATAGGGAGCTGATCATCGACCGAGTTTATGTCGAGAAACAACTCGATGAACTTGCTGGTGATGAAGACCTAAGCCGCTTTATTCTCTGATTAGCGAACAAGCAATAGGCCGATTCCTTGGTTCCGACAGAAATCAAGCTGCACCGAAAATCAGCTAGGCTTGAGCTTAACTATGCCGAGCGGAAGCCTGTCGTCCTCAGTGCTGAATTTCTGCGCGTGCATTCTCCTTCTGCTGAAGTGCGCGGGCACGGCCGGGGGCAGGAAGTGCTGCAAACCGGCAAAAAATTTGTCGCAATCAAGCAGATTGAGTCTGTCGGCAACTACGCCATAAAACTTAACTTTGATGACGGTCACGACAGCGGCATTTACAGCTGGGAATATTTGCTTGAGCTGGGCGAGCAACAGGGTTCGCTCTGGCAGGACTACCTTGCTAAACTGCACAAAGCCGGTCAGACACGCGAGCCGCTTCCGACCGGCACTCGGGTAATCCAAATCAAGCCAATCATCGATTAGACTTATGACCGATTCAACAACTGACCCTAATTCTCCGCAAGGAGAGACCACTCACTTCGGCTATCAAAAAATTCCTGTCGACGAAAAGCAAGAACGGGTGGCGGAGGTTTTCAGGTCCGTTGCGACACGCTACGACATCATGAATGACCTGATGTCCTTGGGTACTCATCGACTTATCAAGCGCTTTACCATTGAGCTTAGCGGACTGCGCCAAGGGAATAGAGTTCTGGATCTGGCCGGCGGGACGGGTGATTTGAGCATACGCTTTTCACCGATCGTCGGCAAAGAAGGACACGTGGTACTGGCAGATATCAACGCGGCAATGCTTAAAGTGGGCAGAGACCGGATTGTTGACCGCGGATTGCAGTCCAACATCACCGTCGCACAAAGCGATGCCGAGTGTTTGCCCCTCGCTGACAACTGCTTTGATTGCGTGTGCATCGCCTATGGACTTCGCAACGTAACCCGCAAGGAAAGGGCGTTGGAATCAATGCTTCGGGTACTCAAACCGGGCGGCAGATTGCTGGTGCTGGAATTTTCCAAACCACAGAACCGCTTCATCTCGAAGGCTTATGACGCCTTTTCAGAGCTTTGGCCTATCGCTGGCAAAGCGATCGTGGGTGACAGTGAGAGCTATCGCTATCTGGTGGAGTCGATTCGTGTTCATCCGGATCAGGAAGCCCTGCTCGCCATGCTGGACGATGCCGGCTTTGTGGACACCCGCTTCCACAATGTCCTTAATGGCATCAGCGCAATCCACGTCGGCGTCAAGCCCTGAAGTGCCTGCATGGTCAACCCGCTTTTTGGCATACTCGTTCTGACTCCCGTAGAGCAGGCCATCAATTATCTTATACAGGACGATCCGCACCTGGCTGACTTGATCAAGCCGTTCGCAAGTAAATCACTCGAGGTAGAAACCCGTCAGCCTGCGATCTCATTCACGGTGCTGTTTGAATCAGGTCGAATTCGCCTGAGCAATCTCGAGAACGACATGACGGGCGCGCATCCGGATGCCAAAGTCAAGGCACCTGCCTCTGCTCTGCT
>JASMER010000310.1:682-1998 GCA_030752195.1 Gammaproteobacteria bacterium | reverse complement strand
ATGGATGCCGCGACCGGCCAGAAGCTCTGGGAGTTCATGACCGATGCCGGCGTCAATGCGCCCCCGACTGTTTTCGAACATAACGGCGATCAATATGTGACTGTTCTGTCTGCCGGCAATTTGCTGGCCGGCTCTGCACGTGGTGACAGCATCTGGATGTTCAAGCTGCTAGAAGAGGGTGAGGAAACGGCGATCGCACTGGAAAAGGTGACACCACCGCAGGCTAACACAGAAGGTCTTGGTCTGTATCGAAGCACCTGCGTCTTCTGTCATGGACTCCGGGGCGAGGGCGGTCATAACGGCATGCCTCTGGAGGGGCTCGCTGCATTCTCAACAGACTATGTGGCCAGCATTATTACCAATGGCCAGAACAACATGCCATCGTTTGGACAAACGTTTGAGCCGGTCCAGATTAGGGCGATTGCCGAGCACGTTCGCACTCTTAACCGCGGCATTCAGAATCGAAACAGCCGCTGAACCGTGGCGGGCGCGTGGGTGCTGGCGTGATCGTTACGGGCTGGCGTGCGGCGCATGCCGGTGATACCACACCAGCAGCGCAAGGCCAGCCGCAGTCAGCAGATGGAGAAAGTCGCCCGGCTGCAGCAGGTTCGGAACACGCTGACCTGTCGCAAACAGGATGAACCCTAATTCCAGTGCGACCGCGCCCACTAATGCACTCAGCAGTTTGTGTCTGGCTGCGTAAACGATAATCTGTAGCACGCACAGCACTGCCACAACTTGTCCGAACCGAGTCAGTTCGAACAAATCCACCATCACGAATCCAACAGCACCTGAAACGATCAGCAGGATCGAAGCATACTTGGCCCGGGTAGCTCCGGCACTGCTGGTCCAGACGGAGCTGACTGCCATGAGCAGAAAGGCGGAAGAGGAACTTAAAGTTGAGAAGAAACTGTGCAGCGTAGGCAGCGGCAGCAAGTCGCTGAATCTCAGAACCCCCAGGCCTGCGGTGACGGCAAGAAGCGCCGACCCCATGCGAAATGCCAGCGGCAGTCTGTTGGTGACTACCGCCGCCGCGGCAATCAGACACAGCAGACCGTCGGTAATGGCCAGGCTAGTCATGCTGGGGTGCCTGAAATTTCTCGAGACTCCAGAATTTGCCGATACCGGCGAACAGCCCGATCACAATTGCGACAAACATGAGCTGCTGGGCAAGCGGCATCTGATCCCGCGTGCCCAGATAAAGTATCAACAGCGTCAGTGACACCAGCGTGGTGGCGATACCTGAAAGCCGGATTGAGGCCGGCGCGAGAGATCTGTGCTTTTTGTAGGAATCGACCGTTGGAGATTCTGTTGAC
>JASMER010000310.1:0-672 GCA_030752195.1 Gammaproteobacteria bacterium | reverse complement strand
TACCTGAAAGCCGGATTGAGGCCGGCGCGAGAGATCTGTGCTTTTTGTAGGAATCGACCGTTGGAGATTCTGTTGACGGATTTTCTTGATCCGCCGGGGACCAATCTGGCTCGGCCACTAAAAACATCAGCCCTTCGCGCCAGCTTTTGGCATTTTTTACCTTCAGCCAGAGCGTTTTGTAGTAGTGGAGATTACTCCACACCGGACTCCAGCTTTCGAGTGGCTTTCTGATGCCGTACACAATGGGCTCTTCCTCGCGTTCATCGGCATAGGTGCCGAGCAGCCTGTCCCACAGACAGAATATTCCGCCGAAGTTCCGGTCAATGCAGTAGTCGTTCTGCCCGTGGTGTACCCGATGGTTTGAAGGGGTGACGAGGAACCATTCCAGAAAGCCGAGTCTGCCGATCAAGCGGGTATGCACCCAGAACTGATACAGCAAATCGATCAGGCCAACGATGACATAAACCTGAACGGGAATGCCAAGAACCGCCAGGGGTAGGTAAAACACCCATTTGAAGTAGAAACCCGTTGACGCCTGTCGCATCGCGGTAGACAGATTAAATTCTTCGCTGCTGTGATGGGTGATGTGAGCCGCCCAGAAGATGTTCACCATGTGCCCGGTCCGGTGCACCCAGTAGTAGAGGAAGTCATACAGAAGAAGAGCGAAGATCC
>JASMER010000030.1 GCA_030752195.1 Gammaproteobacteria bacterium | reverse complement strand
ATTCTGTGGAAAAATTCAAAAGCATCCCTCCATCAGAATTTCCAGCTTGTTCAATATGTTAATTAGAACTGCTGGAACCCGCTTGAGCATTGCTTGCTAACTTGGCCTGATCGTAACGGTGTCAGATCTGAAAAAAAAAGTTGCTGCTGCTGCTAATTTTGTGAATCATTCTGTCGACATTTTGTTAGTACAACGAACTTTCTTGATCCTGTTAGCGATATCTTATGTTCGAACTGAGAAGTGAGGTTCCCTTCCTCTGGCGCCTCAGCGCTGAGCGCAGCGACGGTTACTGTTCCGTCTCCATGATAGTGCCTTGTCCGCCGGACACCAGAGTCCGAGACCTGACTATAGAAACTGACGTGCAGAGTCTATCCTCGGACAGCACGCGCTCTGTGTCGGAAGAAACGCTGGAATGGAATCAGGAAGACATTGATCTTTTTCTTCGACTGATCAATCGTCGGCAGCTAGAGGTGAATCAGCCGTTTGCCGAGACCGTTCGGGTTGATCTGACCGACCCGGAAGTAGTGGAGATAATAAACGTAGTCGCGGCGGCAGGCTTCGGGGTTGCTTTCACCTCCTACGGATTACTTCAGCGTGTCAGTGGGTCTTTGCCGGTTTATCAGTGCGATGTGGGTTCGCTGGCTTCGATTAATACGGTGGACGGTTTTAAATCGTGCATCATCGTTGATGTCGACGATGATGATATAGTTTGCGTGTTGCTGGAGGACGTCGAGGTTCGTTCAGACATCGAGCATGATAACCTCTGTCGCCATGATCTTTTGCTGGTTAAACAGAGCGATATCCTCCACCCGGATTTCGCCGAGCGCCGCTTTCGCCCGGCGGGTCGACCCCTGCACTAGATCGCTCAAGTTGCTCGCTGACTGAACCGTCGGTTCACTAGTGCGGAGGTAATGTTCACTTTCTGAATGTCGATGGATCCCCCTGCAATACCCCAGCCCCAAGCGTCACGAAGTTTTTGCTCAATGGGAAATTCCTTTGAATAGCCATACCCGCCCATGATCTGCATCGCTTTCCCCGTTACTTCTCGCACTGCTTCGTTTGCGAAGCATTTGGCAACTGAGCTTTCTCCAATTGACGGCAGGCCTGTTTCGGCATTGACTACTGCCCGGTAAAGCAGCAGCCGCGCAGCTTCCAACTTCATTTTCATTTCGGCAAGCTGTATCTGTACCGCCTGAAAATCTACAAGCGGTTTGCCGAATTGAACGCGCTCCTGACTATAGTTCAGCACGTAATCAAATGCTGACTGAGCCAATGCAAGTGACATGGTAGTGTTGCCGCAGCGTTCTAGATCGAAGGCATCCATCAGCTTGCCAAAACTGCCAGCCGGTACGAGCATGTTTTCTAGCGGCACTTCAACATTGTCAAAGTACATGTCGCAACTGTAAACACCCCTGAATCCCATATGATGGTCCCGCTTGCCGAAACTGAAGCCGGCAGCGCCTTTGTCAACAACCACCGCTCCAATGCCTCTGGCGCCCGGAGCGTCCGACAGTCGGCAGTACACCACATAAGCTTCCGAGTGACCGGCGCCTGAGCACCATCGTTTAGTCCCGTTGAGGATAATTTTTTCTCCGGTGATTTCTCCTCGGGTGCTCAGGTCGGTCAGTGCGGATCCGGCACCCGGCTCCGACATGGACACTGCCACAACTTTTTCTCCAGCACAGACCTGTGGTAAGTAGCGCCGCTTGAGTGAATCGCTGCCGAAGTGGGCGATGGCCAAACTGGGGCCAAAACAGGCTTCGAATATCGGAAACGCCACTGCAATTGAAATTTTGGCAATTTCCTCCAGCACGATCACGGCGTCGAGATGACTCATGCCACCGCCGCCGACTGAACTGTCCAGATTCACCCCCAGATAGCCGAGTTCGCCATAGCGACGGCGCAGGGCGAGATTCACTGGTTCATCGTTAATCTCAATTTGTCGAGCAATGTTCGGCAGCTCCTGTTGCGCAAATTTTCTGACTGCTTCCTGGAGAGCTTTTTGTTGTTCTGTCAGATTGAAATCCATGATGTGGTCCGTCCTATCTGTAGATGATGGGCAGTCTGCCGGGCTCCATTGCATTGACCCATTGTAATGCATGGCGGCTCTGAGCTTAAAGCCGCTGACATAGGAAGATCCATTGTCCGATGCTGATGTGGCGTGTTCAAGCAGCTGCTATAATTTCGACACATTGTAATCCACCTGCACCACTGCGAGTTTTTTGTGTCACTAACAGCACCATTAGAGCGCGAAATTGGTCGCCGGCGAGTACTAGCCATCATTTCTCACCCTGATGCCGGCAAAACCACCATCACCGAAAAGCTTTTGTTGTTCGGCAATCTGATTCAGGTGGCTGGAACGGTAAAAGGCAAGAAATCAGACCGTCACGCGACTTCTGACTGGATGGCTATGGAGCAGCAGCGGGGGATATCGGTGACCTCTTCCGTTATGCAATTTCCATATAAGGGTAGGGTAGTCAATCTGCTAGACACGCCGGGCCATGAAGACTTTTCAGAAGATACTTACCGGGTGCTAACCGCGGTGGATTCTGCGCTGATGGTGGTTGATGGTGCCAAGGGTGTTGAAGAGCGGACCATCAAACTGATGGAAGTTTGCCGGCTTCGGGACACGCCGATATTTACCTTCGTCAACAAGCTGGACCGCGACATCCGTGATCCGATAGACATTCTCGACGAAATTGAGAGCGTTCTGAATATTCATTGTGCGCCCATCAACTGGCCCCTGGGTATGGGAAAAGAGTTTAGGGGAGTTTATAACCTGCTAACCGACACGATTCATGTCTACCAGCAGGGTCAGGGGAACCAGATTCCGGATAGCGTCTGCATTAAGGGTTTGCAAAGTCGGCACGCAGAAGACTTGCTGGGAGCCTATCATCAGGATTTTCTGCAAGAAATTGAACTGGTGAAAGGTGCTTCCTACGAATTTGATCAGCAGGCATATTTGCGCGGTGAGATGACACCCGTCTATTTCGGCACTGCGCTGGGGAATTTCAGTGTGAGGGAAATGCTGGATGACTTTGTCGAATGGGCGCCCGGCCCACTTGACAGAGAAACGGAGTCAAGAACGGTTGCCGCTGATGATTCCAGCTTTTCCGGATTTGTCTTCAAGATACAGGCAAATATGGACCCCAAGCACCGTGACAGGATCGCCTTCATGCGCATCTGCTCCGGTGAGTACCAGAAAGGCATGAAGATGCATCACAGCCGCATCGGTAAAGAGATTAAAGTCAGCGACGCCGTGACGTTCGTTGCAGGAGACCGTGCGCATACTGAGACGGCCGTATCGGGGGACATCATCGGATTACATAATCATGGAACCATTCAGATCGGTGATACCTTCACCGCTGGCGAAGCACTTAAGTTCAAAGGTATTCCTCACTTCGCTCCGGAATTGTTCAAGCGGATTCGCCTGAAAGAACCGCTTAAGCTCAAGCAACTCCAGAAAGGTCTCACCCAGCTGTCCGAAGAAGGATCAACTCAAGTGTTTATGCCGCTGCACAATAATGATCTCATTGTGGGAGCGGTCGGTGTGCTGCAGTTCGAGGTTGTGGCATTTCGCCTCAAGGATGAATACAAAGTTGATTGCGTGTACGAACCAGTTTCGATTCATGTTGCCCGCTGGGTTGATGCGGCTGATCCGGCAAAGCTTGAGGAATTCCGCAGAAAAGCTTTTGACAATCTGGCCATAGACGGTGGCGGGTATCTGACCTACCTCGCGCCCACCCGGGTCAATCTTAACCTGATGGAAGAGCGCTGGTCTGAAATATCCTTCAGATCGACTCGCGAGCATTGAGGCATGTCGTCAAACCTGCACAGCTGTGCGATGAAATTCTCTGTGTCGGCCTCCGATGGAAAGGCGCGCACGGGGACGCTCAGCTTTCCCAGAGGCAAAGTGCGCACGCCTGCATTTATGCCAGTTGGAACCTACGGTACGGTCAAGGGTTTGACGCCTGCTCAGCTTCGCGATATCGATGCGGATATCATTCTGGGCAATACCTTTCATCTCATGCTGCGGCCAGGAACTAACATTGTCCAGCAGCACGGTGACTTGCATGATTTTATGGCATGGCCTAAACCCATCCTTACAGACTCTGGCGGATTTCAGGTCTTCAGCCTCGGTGCGATGCGAAAAATTTCAGAAGAGGGCGTGCGATTCCGGTCGCCGGTCGATGGCGCTGAAGTCTTTCTTGATCCGGAATCTGCGGTAGAGGTTCAGCAAAAACTAGGGGCAGAAATTATCATGGTGTTTGATGAGTGTACTCCCTACCCAGCAGACGAGAAGCAGGCCCGGGAGTCAATGGAACTTTCGCTGCGCTGGGCCGCGCGCTGTCATCATGTGCATGCAGATCATCCGGCTGCTCTGTTCGGAATTATTCAGGGGGGGATGCACAGTAATCTGCGTCGGGCATCTTTAGAAGGCCTTCAGGCTCAAGGGTATCCGGGATACGCCATAGGTGGGCTTTCCGTCGGCGAACCCAAGGGGGAGATGGCAAGAATCGTAGAGGAAATCACCCCCCACATGCCAGAAGCAAACCCCCGCTATCTGATGGGCGTTGGTACGCCTGACGACATCATCAACGCCGTGGTTCAGGGTGTTGATATGTTCGACTGTGTGATGCCTACGCGAAACGCGCGCAATGCTCATCTGTTCACGTCTGCCGGATTGCTCCGATTGCGAAATGCCAGATACCGCAATGACCCCCGACCGCTTGATGAGAGCTGTGATTGTTATACCTGTCAGAATTTTTCTAGAGCTTATCTCCACCATCTGGACAAATGTAAGGAAATACTCGGCTCCAGCCTGAATACCATTCATAATCTGCGCTATTATCAGCGGGTGATGGCTGGATTGCGTGAGGCGATAGAACAGGGTAGATTGAGCGCCTTTGTGCGTCAATATCGGGCAGATCAGCTCCGTCTTGCAGAGGACTGATCTCAGGAAAGGGCGCCAATATGAGTCACCATGGCCGGTAATGACGATCTGAAATGCGCATAGCCGTGCCATCTGCCGCACTACGCGCCCAATGGCCGACAATAGCGAGTGACATTGACACATGGACTTCATTTTTCCGACTGCCTTCGCGCAGGAGGCTGCCCCGGCCTCTCCTTCACTGACCTACAATCTGTTTTTGTTTGGCGGCATGTTTGTGCTGTTCTACTTCATCCTCTGGCGACCGCAGTCCAAGCGGGCAAAGGAGCACAAAGATCTGGTCAACAGCATAAATAAAGGTGACGAAGTCATGACGTCTGGTGGATTGATGGGCAAAGTCACCCGAGTCAACGAAGAATATGTAGCCATCGAAGTTGCCAAAGAGGTTGAGCTGAAACTTCAGAAGTCAGCTATCGCTGCGGCGCTACCCAAAGGCACGATCAATCAGATATAAAGTTATAGGCTAGGCTGAACCGCCGGAAGCCAGCATCTGATCAGTGTTCTCGCTTCGGCAGCGAGAAATCGATTCGAAACCGGAATCCGTTATGTTGAACCGCTATCCGCTCTGGAAAAATCTTCTCATACTTCTCATTGTCGTCCTCGGCCTGCTGTATTCCGCGCCGAATCTCTATCCCGATGACGAAGCGATTCTCATAAACAACGAGAATCTCGAGATAAGCGAAGCCGACATTGCGGTGGTTGAAACCGCCCTTGAGGCTGCGCAAATTGACTTCTTCGGAGTCGTGTCCGATGAAAACAGCATGCAGTTCCGCTTCGAGGATGTGGATGTTCAGTTTCGCGCGAAGACAGTTATTGAGCAGGCATTGACCGACGATTACATCGTGGCGCTAAATCTCGCGCCAACAACCCCCGGTTGGATGCAGGCCATCGGTGCCGACAAAATGAATCTCGGATTGGATCTTCAGGGCGGAGTGCACTTTCTGATGGAAGTAGATATGGAAGCCGCCCTCGAGCGGCGGATGGAAGATAATCTGAGCAACGTTCGTTCAATTCTCAGAGAGCAGCGTATCCGTACCCGGGGCATCAATCTGATCGACAACACCCATCTTGAGGTGAGGTTCTCAAGTACGCAGGAGCGCTCCGCCGCTCGTTCAGAACTGCTTGATAATTTCCCTGAAATCCAGTTTCAGAATCGGGAGGCCAATGGCCTGTTTTTGCTGGACATGCGGTTGACACCAGATGTCATTATGCAAATTCAGAGGGACACGCTACAGGCGAATCGGACTACCTTGCTGAACCGGGTTGATGCCCTTGGTGTCTCCGAGCCAACGGTGCAGCAGCAAGGCGCTGATCGAATTGTGGTGGAGCTGCCTGGGGTGCAGGACCCAGCTCAGGCAATCCGGATTCTGCAGCGTATTGCCACCCTGGAATTCCACCTAGAGGCAGAACTGGGTGCCCCTAGGACGTCGTTCGAAGTCCATCAGACGCCAGATGGTCTTTCTGTGAACGTCGACAATGACGTTATTCTGCAGGGCGACCGTATTTCTTCGGTACGATCAACACTCGATCAGAACGGTCTGCCTCAAGTGCAAATAAACCTCGACGCTCAGGGGGGCAATCAGATCAATCGTGTGACCCGAGAGAACGTGGGTCGCAATATGGATATCCTGCTCATTGAAACGAAATCCAGGACGATCGCTTCGCTTGATGGGCAAGGTAACGAAGTCAAAGAAGTTGAGTTTTATGAAGAGAAGCGCCTGATCAGTCACGCGACTATCAGGACGGCTTTGCCTCGTACTTTTGTGATTACCGGCTTGACTGCCAGAGAAGCAAATGATTTGTCGCTGCTTATTTCTTCCGGTTCTCTCGCCGCTCCGATGACGATTGTGGAGCAGTCAGTCATTGGTCCTTCCATGGGGCGTGAAAATCTTGAAGCAGGCTTTCGAGGTGTGCAGATCGCCTCAGCGCTGGTTGTGTTGTTTATGTTGCTATACTACCGATTGTTTGGCCTGGCCGCCAATGCGGCCTTGATTATGAACATTTTGCTGATCTTCTCAGTCATGTCGCTGATCGGAGCAACGCTGACCTTGCCCGGTATTGTTGGGATAGTGTTGACAGTGGGCATGGCGGTGGACGCCAACGTGCTGATCTTCACACGGATTAGAGAGGAGCTGGCCAACGGTATTCCTCCGCAGCAAGCCATTGATGCAGGCTATAACCGCGCTTTCACGACGATTTTGGACGCCAATCTGACAACTTTTCTGGTTGCTGTCGTCCTGTTTACGATAGGCACCGGGCCCGTAAAGGGGTTCGCGGTGACTCTCATGATAGGTATTGTGACCTCGATGTTTACGGCCATCGTCGGAACTCGCGCGATAATCAATCTTATCTACGGCGGGCGGTCGGTAAAGATGCTGTCGATAGGCAGGCATGCCGGCCTGTTACCGTCCTCAAGCTAAGCAGGACCTGAGATGCTTTCGAAAAGCGAAATCGATTTTATGGGAGTCCGCAGGATCGCCGCCGGAATCTCTGCGTTGCTTGCTGTTGTTTCGGTGATTTCACTGTTCGTGAATTCGTTGAATTTCGGACTGGACTTTACTAGTGGCACATCGGTGCGTCTGAATTATTCGGAGACCATTGACCTTGATCAGGTAAACTTGACGCTGCAGCAAAACGGATATGGGGATGCTGTTGTTGTAACCTTCGGGTCAGACCGTGATATCCGAGTGCTTCTGCCGGTAGACAGTTCAGTAGCAGAACAGGACCAGGCGGAGCAGGCGGCTCAGGTTGGTGAATCCCTTGCTGCCATGCTGCAACAAGAAGACCTAGGTCAGGTAACGCTGCTCGGGTCTGACTATGTCAGCGCTAAAGTCGGGGGAGAGCTGGCAGAGCAGGGTGGGCTCGGCATGCTGGTCGCGCTGGGCATAATCATGGTCTACATTGCGGTGCGCTTTCAGTTCAAATTTTCAGTGGGTGCGGTGGTAGCCTTGGCACATGACTTGATTATTACCCTCGGGATTTTCTCGGTATTTCAAATGGAATTTAACCTGAATACGCTTGCTGCCATGCTCGCTATAATTGGCTATTCGCTGAATGACACTATTGTTGTCTCAGACCGAATAAGGGAAAACTTCAGGCGCTTGCGCAAAGGGTCCCCTATCGAGATGGTCAACGCATCCCTGAATCAGACTCTGAGCAGAACCTTGATCACGTCACTAACCACGCTGCTGGTATTATTCTCTATTCTACTTATTGGTGGTGAATCCACTCAGGGCTTTGCGATTGCTCTAATCATCGGAGTGGTCATAGGAACTTACAGCTCTATCTACATTGCTTCGAATGTCATAATCTATATGAACGTCACTCGAGAAGATTTGATGATCCCGGTCAAAGAAGGGGCGGAACTGGACGACCTCCCTTGACGATCTGACGGCCTTTTGCCCGGTAAAACTGAGATAGCGCTTGTCGACAACAGTCAGTCGCGCTTGGCGAGTCTGGTGATAGCTGCTATCGTTTAGGCATCTAAGCCATAGTCATATACAGGCCAAGATGTTTTTGCATTTCCGCTCAATTTCAATCATATCCCTGCTTTTTACGCTGCTGCCTGCACACTCAGTAGCGCAGAATACGCAACTGTTTCCGCGTCCACCGGAGCTGGAACCGGCCGTGCGCTTCTGGACTCGCGTTTACACCGAAGTCGACACACAGAGTGGTTTACTTCATGACTCGCGCAATCTGGCCATTGTCTACGCCCGGACACCTCGTGACCGGCGTCAGATTGAAAACCGGCGCGACCAGATTCAAACGGATTTGCGCATCTTGGCGGGCGGCAGGCGGAGCGGGCTGTCCGATGGGCAGCGGGAAATTCTTTCCCTTTGGCCGGAGGGCGTCAGCAACGAAGTTCTGAGCGAGGCAGTCGACAATGTCCGCTTTCAGCTCGGCCAGTCGGATCGGTTTTTAGGCGGCCTGCGCCGCTCGGGTGCGTACCGACAGCACATCGACGCCGTTATTCGGGAAAAGGGTCTGCCTGAGGAGCTTGCGGCACTGCCCCACGTAGAATCTTCCTTCAATCCGAATGCTTACTCCAGCGCTGCTGCCGCGGGAATGTGGCAATTCGGTCGCGCGACCGGCCAGCGCTTCATGCGTATTGACCACATTGTTGATGAGCGGATGGATCCTTATATCGCGTCGAATGCGGCTATGAGCCTGCTGGAGTACAACCATTCAGTGCTTGGTACCTGGCCGTTAGCACTGACTGCCTACAATCACGGGGCCGGAGGCATTGCTCGGGCTGTCAGAGAGACCGGTACGACCGACATTGAAACGATTGTAAGCAACTATCGAGGTCGGGCATTTGGTTTCGCCTCGAGAAATTTCTACGCGCAGTTCCTTGCGGTACTGGACGTTGAGAAAAATGCCTTCGACTATTTCGGTGACGTTAACTTTGATCCGGCGCCGGTCTTCAGGACGGTGGTGACGGACGCCTTCATTGATGCAGAGATATTTGCGCGTTCGGTTGGTATCAGCCTAGAACAACTGCAGGCTGATAATCGTGCTTTGCGACCGGCCGTCTGGGAGGGAAACAAACGCATACCCAGAGGTTTTCCCGTTAAACTGCGTGAAAGCGTAACAGAAGAGGAAAACGTTCTGGCATTGATTTCAGACGACTATAAATTTGCAGTGCAAACGCCCGATGTCGCCTATGTGGTGGAGCGAGGGGACAGTTTGTCGGTCATCGCACGCCGTTTCAACACTACAGTTGGGCGCCTAGTTGCCTTGAATCAGCTTCGCAGCCGCAACCGCATTCAAATTGGGCAGCGGCTCCTGCTCCCACAGGATAATGTGGTCGCTGATCAGACGCTCGGAGAGCTGGCTGCTCAGGGCGGTCAGTATACGGTCAGACGAGGAGACACGATATCGGTGATCGCATCACGTTTCGGAGTATCAGAGCAGCAGGTTTTGAGTCTGAATGGTATCGCTGATCGAAACAGGATCTATCCGGGGCAAAATTTGCAGTTACCCGGTTTTGAGGTTCAGTCCCGCTCTCCTGATGCGAATGGTCCTGATCGGCCAGCGGCACCGGAGGGCGAACAGGCGGCCCCTGAAGAGCTTGCGCGGGCAGCCGAAGAGGAAGTGCTCGTGGCGACCCGAAGTCCACAGGCTCAGCCGGATTCAGTCGGCGCAGTTCCAGCCCCCGAGCCGGTGATGGATCTGGCGCTGGCCGAGGAGCTGTTGCCGCCGGCCGCAGTGTTGCCGGATAACGCGGAGCTGGATACAGAGGTGACGGCGGCCGATGAAATCGCTGAGGCGATTGATCCGGTTATCGACGTGGTTGAAGCGAATCAACGGCTGGCTGACGATCTTTCAGCAGACCCGTCTGACTATTCGGTGAGGAAGGACAATACCATCGAAATTCAAGCCAGTGAAACCCTGGGCCACTATGCCGATTGGCTCGGCATACGGGCCTGGGATATCCGGCGACTGAACAATATGGCATTCAGAGATCCAGTGATCATCGGCAATCGGTTGCGACTTGATTTTGGCGTGATGAACATCGCTGAATTCGAACGAGCCCGTCGGAAGTTTCACTCGACGCTGCAGCAAGAATTCTTTGCCAGCTATCGGATACAGAACGTAGAAACCTACGAGGTTCGTCGCGGTGATAACATTAGCACCGTTGCGCGGGATCGGTACTCTTCTCCGATCTGGCTGGTGAGACAGTACAATCCAGAGCTGGATTTCAATCGGATACAGATTGGGCAGCTGATAGTCTTCCCGCTGCTGGAGCGGGTTAATTAGGGTGGATTGTTGATCAGAGAGAGGAATAAACCGCGATATCGATTCAGCAGGCCCGGACCTAAATAGGCGCTGAGATCAATTTTGCTCCATACTCCATCTTCCAACTTGCGCCTGATGTGCCTGAGTAGCGACACCGCAGCAGCCGCCGTTTGCCGACAATCCTTGCAAGTCTGGTAGCGGAGTTGAGGCGGCACGTATTCTGGATAGACCAGAGCGTCGGGCACTGCAGCTTGGCATCCGGCAAGGCAAGCCTGCTGGACGGATAGACCCTGAAAGTCATGCTTTGCCGTGGAGAGTGCGACGTGACACGATGCCAGCAAGGTCTGATACTGGTCAGCATCTTCGATATATCCGAAGTTTCCTCTGGGCATATCGAAGTTTGCGCTAATTTCATTGAGGTGCCGATCGATCGCTTCAAATGCTTCAGGTATGTGGCGAAACTGTTGTCCAACAATGTGGAAGCGGAATCTAAGGTGTGCCTCTTTCACCTGCTCGATGATGTGCGCCAGTAATTCGATTCCTTTGTCATATTCCCAGCGATGGTTCCAGACAATTTCCATGGGCGAATCTGTTGGCAGTGCTGCCCGTTTGGAATAACTGTCGCCTGCACTGGCTAGGGGAACCGGCAGCACCTCGGCGGCGTCGAGCTTCGTAAACAATTGCGCGGGCAAACCTTCGGGCAAGCGCTTTGCCAACTGCCGGACGCCCTCCCGGCAAGTGTCACGGTTGAAAGCTGAATTGAAGACGACCGCATCTGCACACAAGGCGGCATAAAGAGGGACTATCTGTGGCTCAATGTTATCGTGAAGCTGGCGCCCTGCCGGATAGGCGAACTGGTTTTCGTGGAAGTAGAGAAGGGAGGGAACGGCTGCTAATTTTGGGATCAGTCCACGCAGACTGGCGAGATCTACCATTGAGGTGGCCAGAACCAGATCGTAGTCTCTTGCTAAACTGGCGGTTTCTGTCGATGCCCACTGCATAGCATTGCCGCGGATTCGCCAGTTAAAGTATCTCGGGGGGAGACAAAGCTCCGTCCACTCGAATTCGGCGAGCTGGTTCCTCAGTTGATGTCGCCAATAAGCATGGCTAGGCGCATCATAAGCGGACAACAGCAAAAGACGTTTGCGCATGCCAACTCCGGCTCCCGAATCAGGCCCTGAAGGGCTCCCGGCCGGTCACTAGCGTACCGGAGAGAACCCGGTGCGCAACTCGTGTGAGGTGTCCGAGCTTAGCGATGCGGGGTGCGCTCCAGAATGCCCTTGTTTTCGCTCATGTCGAGAATGCTTTCGATGTTTTCTGCGATGTCTTCAACACTGGCGCCAGTGCCGAGATCTACGCCGACGTTTTCCCTGACATCCGCTGAATAGTAGCGACCTCCGGCAGCCTGAATGATCCGGCCGTTCGGAGCCTGTTCGCTGCAGAGGAAGACAACTGCAGGCGTGACCAGTTCGGGCGCCAGGCGCTCTGCGCTGTCTTCAAACCCCGGCAGGTCGACAGTCATTCGCGTCGCCGCGATCGGCGCGATACTGTTGGTGAAGATGTTGTATTTGGCCCCCTCGTGGCGGAGGGTGTTCATAAAGCCGACCAGTCCGAGCTTTGCAGCCCCGTAATTACTCTGCCCAAAGTTGCCGAATAGGCCGGAAGTGGAGGTGGTCATGACCAGTCGGCCATAGTTCTGCTCGGTCATAGCAGGCCATACGCATTTGGTGACGTTCACGCTGCCGGTCAGATGTACATCAATGACTGCGTGCCAGTTTTCAAGCTCCAGCTTGGCAAATGTCTTGTCTCGCAGAATGCCCGCGTTGTTAACTGCGATGTCAATACGTCCCCATTTGGCAAGCGTACTTTGAACCAGATCTTGCACCGCATCAAGATCAGTGACCGAGGCACCGTTCGCGATGGCGGTACCGCCATTATCGACGATTTCCTGTGCAACGAGTTCGGCGGCAGAGGCAGATCCACCGCTGCCGTCGACAGAGCCGCCCAGGTCATTAACTACGACCTTTGCGCCTCGCCTGCCAAGTTCTAGTGCGTGTTGCTTGCCTAATCCACCGCCGGCGCCTGTGACTATGGCGACGCGACCTTCAAAACTTATTGTCATTTCGATTCCTTTTTCTCACTTTCGCAGGATGTCTAACTCATCAGTGTGTGGGCTTCGTAAATTGATTCGAGATTCTATGCTGCCCGCCTGCTGCCCGCAAACCCAATTATTCGCTATGATAGGGCACATCATGAGGCAGCCCCTTGCTCAGCAGGAGTCAAGATGACTGATATCGAACCAGTGCCCGCGGCGACGGTTGTTCTGATCCGGGAAAATTCCCGGCAGCAAGAACTTGAAGTGCTTTTGGTGCAGCGTAATTCCAGGCTGGTGTTCCATGGAGGACATTGGGTCTTCCCCGGCGGTAGGCTGGATGATGAGGATTTCGGGGGTAATGAATCGCGAAGCCTGGAATATCCTGCCGCGCTCCGTGCAGCGGTTCGGGAAACCCGCGAAGAAGCCGGGATTGAAATTTCCGAAGAGCAGCTGATTCATACCGCGCACTGGACGACGCCTCCCAAATTGCCGCGGCGCTTCTGCACCTGGTTTTTCCTGTGTCCCCTGCATGAAGAGGTTGAGGTAAACGTCGATAACGATGAAATTCTGGATTTCAGATGGCTCAGTCCCGACGCGGCGATCGAAGCCGCTGAGAACGATTCCATGGTCTTGCCTCGGCCGACTTTGACAACTTTACGAGACTTGTTAGGCCACGCGACGCTGCCGTCGCTGTTGTCCGGGGTGGCGCAGGCCGGGATTCGGGTCTTTCCGGAAAATTCTTCATACTATCGCCCGGTAGAAATGGGTTGCTTCTCAAGCTGAACCGGCCGCTTCCGCTCTCCGTACATGTTTTCGAAACCCCACCGGTTTTGCGCCCGGCAACAGCTGCTTTGGCTCGAGCGGCAACTGTTTCTCATGGACTCCGCGATGACGCCTATATTTGTTAGGAGATAAGGCTTTTTCGCAGAAAGTGGAAGGCAGATCCACTGACTAGTCGATGACAGGTCACGAGTACACCTTTACGTATT